>JBIKTP010000367.1:0-3962 GCA_044348035.1 Burkholderiaceae bacterium | reverse complement strand
AACCCGCTGGTGCTTCCGCTTCATGGGCGGATGGTACCACTTTCAGGTACTGCTTGCGTGTACCGCCGGAGATGGTAGCCAGTTAACGCAATATCCAGAGCAGTAAAACTTGCTCCATAAGATGGGCGCTGCTCCATAAGTTGGTCATCAAACTCCCCTGTAAGCGGCTTGCCCCCTCGATGCCGCGTTTCGACGCCCTTGAGGAACGCATACCGATATTCTGGGAGACCTGCACTCGCTCTCGCAGTTGTGTTCGGGACGGTGTTCCGAATTGCGGAGAAACACCTTTTACATCGGCCTTCGCTGCGAATGTCCGCTTTCACAGAGTGCGACCAGCCGCTTTGGGCACGAACCGGACACTGTTCCGTGGAAGAGCCTACCGTGCGCACGCGTCGCTCGCACGGGTTGCGCAGCGCATCCACCCCACACACCTCCCGCAAAACTCTTCCAGTTCCCCGATGAACGCCCGCCCCGTCACCGACAGGACCGGGGGTGACCCGTACACCGCTTACAACTGCGCCGGCGGCGGCGCCCACCCCGGCGCGACGTTCTGCAGCCGTCCCGAGCCACCGAACTCCTTCATGCACCCCCCCCGGGCAATCCGGAAATCCTCCCAGAACCGCGCCTCCTGCGTCGTCGCGAAATTGATGCGCATGAGGGTGCTGGGCTCGCGCCGTGCATGGAACAGGGCGCCGGGTGCGAGCAGGTAGCCCTGGTCCAGCATGCGCTGCGACAGCGCATCGGTGTCCACGCCGGTGTCGACCCAGCCGAACAGGCCGGCCGGCTCGGCCGCGAAGGTGCATCCTGCCTGCAGAGCCAGCTTCACGCTGCGGGCGCGCGCCTGGTCTAGCCGGTTGCGGATGCGCTCGGCGTGCCGGCGCAGCTGGCCCTGGTCGATGCACCAGGCCAGCGCCCGCTCCAGCAGGGCCGGTGTGGTCAGGGTGGACAGCAGCTTGGTGTCCAGCAGCCGCTCCACCAGGTCGTTGGACGCGGCCAGGTAGCCCACACGCCAGTTGGGCGCCAGGATCTTCGCAAAACCACCGACATAGATCGTGCGCTGCAGTCCGTCCAGCGCACACAGGCGGGTGGCGGCATCCGGCGCGATGTGGCAGTAGGTGTCGTCCTCGACGATGTGGAACTGGTGCTGGTTGGCAAGCTGCAGCACGCGGTGCGCGCTGCCCGGCGAGAGGCAGTAGCCGGTGGGGTTGTGCAGCACGCTCACGCTCACGTACAGCTTGGGGGCATGCAGCTCGCAATACCGCGCCATCACGTCCAGGTCTGGCCCCTGGGCGGTGCGCGGCACCGGCAGGATGCGCATGCCCAGGGCGTCCAGCCGCGCGAACTCCACCGCCCAGCCTGGCTCCTCGACCATCACATGGTCGCCCGCGCGCAGCATCGTGCGGCTGACCACGTCCAGCGCATGGGTGGCGCCCACCGTGGTGATGATCTGCTCGGGCGAAGCGGGCACATGCAGTCCCGCGAGCTTCTGCGACAGGGTGCGCCGCAGACCAGAGTCCCCGGCCGGCTCGCCATACTGCAGCGAGAACTCGCGCAGCGACTGGTGGCTGGTGACCTTGCGGATCGCCACCGCCATGAAACTGCCCTCCAGCCAGTCGCTCGGGAAGGCGCCCATTCCGGGCTGCGGCTTGCCGCTGACCGACTGGAACATGCCGCGGATCAGGGCTGCGGCATTCACCGGCGGCCGGCGCAGGGGCACCTCGCCGGCGGTCAACACCACCGGTTCGGCCGCGTTGGACAGCTCGGACCCGCGCCCACCGCGGTCCCGCACGAAAAACCCGCGGTTGCGCCGCGCCTCGACCAGTCCCTGGGCCAGCAGCTGGTCGTAGGCGGCCACCACCGTGGACGGGCTGACACCCTGCAGGCGCGCACACTCGCGCACCGACGCCAGCCGGGCGCCCGGCGCCAGCAGCCGGGTGCGGATCCGCTCGGCCAGCAGCCCGGCGAGCTGCTCGGTCAGGGACTGGGTGGCGGTCTTCATCAGCATCGGGGAATCCCTCCGGAAAAATGTGTACTGGCAAGCCGGGCAACACAGATCACCAATCTGCGCTGCCAAACTGTACTGATTGTGTATTGGTGGCAAAGGGTACATTGAACGCCCCACCATGACAAGCACCGGCATTGCCCCATGAGCGCCACCGAGTGGACCGCCCTG
This sequence comes from Burkholderiaceae bacterium, assembly GCA_044348035.1. Taxonomy (GTDB): domain Bacteria; phylum Pseudomonadota; class Gammaproteobacteria; order Burkholderiales; family Burkholderiaceae_C; genus CAISIP01. Next base: position 1,789 of record JBIKTP010000367.1, on the reverse strand, counting down.
TTCGTGTTCTGCACCGCGATGAGTTTTTCGCCGGGGCCGAACACGACCCTGTCCACCGCACTGGCCGCCAACCACGGACTGCGCCGTGCGCTTCGTTTCTGTCTGGCCGTGCCGGCTGGCTGGGTGCTGCTGATGCTGGGCTGCGGCCTGGGCCTGGGTGCGCTGATCCTGGGTGTGCCGGCGCTGCGCTGGGGCGTCAAGCTGCTGGGCGTCTCCTACATGCTGTGGCTGGCCTGGAAGCTCAGCGGCGCCGCGCAACTGGCGCAGGTCGACGCCCGCAAGCTGGACGTCAGCTTCCTGGCCGGCATGGGCATGCAGTTCCTCAACATCAAGGCCTGGATGCTGGCGCTGACCCTCACCGGCGGCTGGGTGGTGAATGCCGCCGGTGCGCCGGCGCCCAACCCGGGCGAACGCCTGGCCCTGGTCTGCGCGGTGATGGTGGTGTTTGCCTTCACCAGCAATTTCACCTACGCGCTGGTCGGCTCGCTGCTGCGCCAGTTCCTGGCGCAGGGCCGCCGGCTGCTGTGGTTCAACCGCATGCTGGCCGGGGTGCTGGTGGTCACGGCGGCCTGGATGGTGGGCGTATGAACCGGCGCGAAGTCCAGGGCCTGTGGCTCGGCCTGCTGGGCGTGCTCATCTTTGCCGCCACGCTGCCCATGACCAAGCTGGCCACCGGCAGTGCACAGGCGCCATCACTGTCGCCAGCCTTCGTGACCTTCGGCCGCGCCGCCGTGGCCGGGCTGCTGTCGGTGGCCTACCTCCTGCTGACACGCAGCCCGCTGCCGCGGGGCGGGCAGTGGCGGGCCCTGGGCTTCACCGCCTGTTGCGTGGTGGTGGGCTTCCCGCTGTTCCTGGCGCTGGGCCTGCGCCATGTCGAATCGGTGCATGCGTCGGTGGTCACGGGCATCCTGCCGCTGGTCACGGCGGTGGTCGCCTCGTTGTGGCTGCGCCAGCGGCCCAGCCTGGGCTTCTGGGTCTGCGCGGTGGCCGGCAGCGCGCTGGTGGCCGTGTTCATGGTGCTGCGCTCCGGCGCGCCCGGCTCTGCCGCCCAGTGGGCCGACGTGTTCCTGCTGATCGCGATTGCCAGCGCCGCCTGCGGGTATGTCAGCGGCGGCCAGCTCACCGCGCAGCTGGGCGCCGAACGCGTGATCTGCTGGGTACTCGTGGTCAGCCTGCCGGTCACCTTGCCGGTGATGCTGCTGCAGTGGCCGCAGCAGCCGGTGGCGGCCAGCGCCTGGGGCGGGTTTGCGTACGTGGCCCTGTTCTCGATGTGGATCGGTTTCTTCGCCTGGTACCGGGGCCTGGCCTGGGGCGGCACGGTGCGGGTCAGCCAGGTGCAGCTGGTGCAGCCCTTCCTGAGCATGCTTTTCTCGGTGCCCCTGCTGGGCGAATCGCTGGATCTGCTGACGGTCGGCTTTGCGCTGGCGGTGATCGCCACGGTATTCATCGGCAAGCGCATGCCGGTGTCGGCGCCCGCCGCAGACCGCGCGCCCTTGCTTCACCCCGGGAAAGGTACCCCATGAAAACATCGATCGCCGACTGGCTGGCCCGTCTGCCGGCAGCCCCCACCGCACAGTACCCCGAGGGTGCACCGTCGGCCACCGTCATGACCCACGGCAGCATGCAGCTCAAGGTGTTCAGCCCGGCCACCAACACCGGCGGGCGCGACCGCCAGCTGCCGCACGACCAGGACGAGCTGTACCTGGTGCATGCCGGCAGCGCCACCATGGTGATCGGCGACCAGCAGTGGCCGGCCCGCGCGGGCGATGCGTTTTTCGTGGCGGCAGGC
>JBIKTP010000368.1:0-3962 GCA_044348035.1 Burkholderiaceae bacterium | reverse complement strand
CCCCAGGCACCCAGAGTCGGGTTTTCCCAATCATCCTCAACGAAACGAATGTCGTTTTTCTGAGTATCCAGACCCAGGGCACGCAGCGAGCCCAGGTACAACTCCAGGATGTCGGAGGGCGCAGGCTTCATCACCACCTGATACTGGTAATAGTGCTGTAGTCGGTTGGGGTTCTCGCCGTAACGTCCGTCCTTGGGGCGTCGACTCGGCTGCACATACGCGGCCCTCCAGGGCTCAGGCCCGATCGCGCGCAGGAAGGTGGCTGTGTGGGAAGTCCCCGCACCGACCTCCATGTCATAGGGCTGCAGCAGGACGCAGCCTTGCGCATCCCAGTAAGACTGGAGAGTCAGGATGATCTGTTGAAAAGAAAGCATGGATTCTCACTTGATTCGTCTGGTGGCTTACCGTTGGTACCCCGCCATCGCTGCACGGGGCGCCGATGGCATATCGGTCGTTCAACACGCGCGAGACGCCAGAACCAGCCCGCTGATTTTAGGGGGCCGCCGCGCATCGCCGGGTGCCGGCGCCAAGAAGAAGCTGTGCGACTGTGAGCACCGAGCATCAGACGCCACGTTTTCGAATCAGACAAGCAGCCGCCACAACACCAGCCCCCATCAGCCACAATGGCCAAAGCCCCAGCCGGGCCACCCACCAGGCGAATGGGGTCGTTCCTTCACGGCCCTCCACTTCGCCGACAAGCACGCCCCGTGTCAGACGGGCCAGCGAATGTGTCACTCGTCCAGTGTGATCGATGATCGCCGTATCGCCAGTGTTGGTGGCCCGGATGAAGGGGCGGTCAAACTCCAGTGAACGCATGCGCGAGATGTTCAGGTGCTGGTCGATCGCGACCGTGTTGCCAAACCATCCTATGTTGCTGACATTGACGAAAATGGTGGGGGCAGAGTCCCGGTCGATGAACCGGGCGCCCAACTCCTCTCCGAACAGGTCCTCGTAACAGATGTTGGGGGCCAACCTCTGCCCTTGCCAGGCAAATGACGGCTGCCCCACACCGCCACGGCTGAAGTCTCCGAGGGGTATGGCCATCATCTCTGTGAACCAGCGAAACATCGGGGGAATGAATTCGCCAAACGGCACCAAGTGGTGCTTGTCATAGCGGTAATTGCGTGCTGTCATGGCCTCGGGGCCCGCCGACTGGATCCCCAAGACCGAATTGGTATAGCCGGCAGCTTCCGAGCCAAGTGGCAAGCCCAGCAGCACAGCGCGCCCTTCTTGCCGTATCCGCCCCAGCAGGGCATCCCAGTAGCCCGCAGGAAGTTGTTGCGGCAGCAGGGGGATCGCAGTCTCTGGGGCGACCGTCAGGGGCGCGTGAGGAATGGCCAATTGCTCGCCGTACCACCGCAGGGCGTCCGGCACACCACTTCCGGCCTGGAATTTTTCATCTTGCGCAATGTTGCCCTGCAGCAGTGCCACCTTGATGGACCCGGTCGACGTGGTGAACCCACCGGGGGACCAAACCATCATGGCAGCCAGACCCGCCGCCAGCGCAAGATACCCAGTCCTGTGGGTGCGGTGCTGCTGCCGCACGGCGGCCATGGTCAGAAAAGCGATACCCGCAACAAGCGCTGCAACGCCATAGGCTCCGACATAGGACGCTGACCGGGCAAGATGTTCGATATGCGCGTAACCGATGGCGCCCCAACCAAAGCCAGTGAACCAGACGCCTCGCGCGAGTTCCGCCAGCATCCACAATGAGGCGAACACCGCAGCAGCGCCGACCCTGCTTGCCGGTGCGCACAGTACGAAAAGCGCGGCAGCCGCTGCGTAGTACAAGGCCAATAGGCTTGCAAGTACCAAGACCGCCAGCGCAGCCATCCAAGCGTCAAGGCCGGCATAGGTATGCATCGCAACAAAAAGCCACCAGAAGGTACCCGCGAGCCACGATGTTGCAAACACCCAGCCGATCAGCGCTGCGCGTGAGGCTCGTTCGGTAGCGTCCAGTTGCCAGGCAAAAACCACCATGGAGAGCAGCTGCAGCCAGCCAGCCGGCTGACCGTCCCAGGGCGTCGCAATTGCTGCTGCCTGGGACGCCCCGGCAACAATCAGTAGCGCAAGCGAGATTGCAAGCTGCAAAGCGTCAGGGCGCCGTTGGCGAAACCTTGAACCACTTCACTGCGCCGCCCTTGGTGTGCAGTACGACGAAATTCAGGCCCGAGCGGTTGTATTGCTCACCACGTTTTGGAACATGCCCCATTTCGTGGGCGATCAAGCCACCGATGGTGTCGAATTCCTCATCTTGTTCGGACACGATGATCTTGACGCCAAAGGCAGACTCGACACGCCCGATCGCTGTATCGCCGCTGACTCGATAGGTACGATCCGCAAGGCCAAAGATATCGCCCTCGTCCTCTGCGATATCGAACTCATCTTCGATTTCGCCAACGATCTGCTCCAGCACATCCTCGATGGTGATCAACCCGGCAACACGGCCAAACTCATCGATGACGATCGCCAGGTGGTTGCGGTTGCCACGAAACTCCCGCAACAAGTCGTTCAAACCCTTGCTTTCCGGAACAAACACGGCTGGTCTCAGAAGTGCGCGGATGTGCAGCTCCGGGGAGCGGCGAAGTTTCAGCAGATCCTTGGCCAGGAGAATGCCGATGATGTTCTCGCGCTCACCTTCAAACACGGGGAACCGCGAATGGGCGGTATCGATGACGACCCTCAGCAGCTCGTCGGACGAGGCGTTGATGTCGACAAGGTCCATGCGGGTGGCAGGGACCATGACGTCGCCGGCGGACATTTCCGCCATCCGCAACACGCCTTCGAGCATGAACCGTGATTCCGCGCCGATCACGTTGTTGTCTTCGGCGTCCGCCAATGTTTCGATGAGTTCTGCTGTGGAATCAGGTCCAGGATGGATGAATTCCGCCAGCTTCTGCAGAAATGTGCGCCTGTCGTCCTTTTCGGACAAACGCGCGGGTTGGGTATCAGACACAAACAGAGGGGCTCAGGACACCGTTGTTGACCAGCGCAGAGGATAGCGGATTGGTGGCGCGTTGGGCAAGTGCACGGATATCGTTTCGCGCTCGGCTAAGTTTCGTCACTTGTCTCAGGCTTGATCTTGCCCCCGTTTCGTGGAGTTCTTGGCCCACGGTTTACGCGGCCTTGTTGCGCTGTACCTCGTAGCGGCGTTGCTCAGGTTGCAGCGGGCTGAGGTAGCCGAGCGTCGAATACAAGCGTCGGTGATTGTAGAAAGCCATCCACAATCCAGCACCGCGTCCATGGCCTCACGCCGGATGGCGAACTTCTCGCCGTACAGGCTGGCCGTCTTCAATCTGCCCCAGAAACTCTCAGTCGGGGCGTTGTCACAGCAGTTGCCTTTCCTGCTCATGGATGAGCGCATTTGCCATTTGCCCATTGCGTCCTGGAAGTCGTTGCTGCAATACTGGCTGCCACTGTCGCTGTGGAAGATGAGCCCCGCCTCAGGGCGGCGGCGGAACCACGCCATGTCCAACGCGTCCTTGACCAGACTGATCTGCAGATGCGGCTGCATGCTCCAGCCCACCACCTGACGGCTGAACAGGTCAATGACCGCCGCCAAGTACAGCCACCTCTCGTCGGTTGCGTTGTAGGTGATGTTCCGTAAGCGGTCTATGAACCCCGTACTTTGATTGTTTCCTGGTGCCGTGGTGGGGCGTGCTGGCGACAGCCAGCCGCCAGGCTGGCAGTCACTGCTCCGCCAGCGCGATGCGCCAAGGCATCAGTGCCTCGTAATCGTCGGCGCTCTGGGCCCTGGGCAGCGCGATGAACAACGCAGCAAGGTAGCGGTAGGGATCGATGCCGTTGGCCTTACAGGTCTGCACCAGCGAGTACAAGTTGGCACTGGCGTTGGCGCCGTCCACCGTATCACTGAAGAGCCAGCCTTTGCGGCCGACCACAAACGGACGAATCGAATTTTCACAGGGGTTGTTGTCGATGGGATAGCGGCCGTCTTGAACGTA
>JBIKTP010000366.1:0-3963 GCA_044348035.1 Burkholderiaceae bacterium | reverse complement strand
TCATGGCAGATGCCACCATCATCACCGGTGGCAGCCATGACGCGTGGGTGGGGCTCACGACCCGAAGGCAGGCGAGGTATAGAGCAATTTGCCTCCCACACGGATATCCACCGGCAACTGGTAGCGCACGACCGCCGCAGCGTCGATGGCCATGCCCAGGCCCGGCGCATCGGGTGCGCTGACCTGCCCCTGCGCGTCGGGCAGCAGGTGGTTGCGCGTGAGCTCCACGGCCAGGGCCTTGGGCGCCGCCGGGTACTCGCAGATGACATGGTCCTGCAAGCCGGCGAAGGGCTGCATCGACGCGCTCAGCGCCAGGTGCGAGGTGAAGGTGTGGTTCACGTAGGTCACGCCGCGCGCCGCCGCGTAATCGGCCACCTGCTTGGCCGGGCCGATGCCGCCGATGCGCCCGCAGTCGATCTGCACGAAACCGATGCCGCCGTAGTCGATCAGGTGGCGGGCCATCGAGACATTGTGGGCGCCCTCTCCGCCGGCGAGCCGGACCGTCTTGCAGCGCCTGGCCAGCGCGCCGTATTCCTCCAGCGCGGCGGCATGGAAAGGCTCCTCCAGCCAGACGGCGCGGGCCTGCTCCAGCGCGTCGAGGCGCTGGGCGGCGCGCTCGACATCGTCCACGAAGATCTGGCCGGTGTCGACCAGCAGGATGCCTTCAGCGCCCAGGCCCTCACGCGCGGCGAAGAAGTGGTCGGCGTCCTGCTGCGCGGTACCGCGCCCGATCGGACCCCAGCCGAACTTGGCGGCCCGGAACCCCCGGCGCATCGCATCGCGCCCGCGCTCCAGCGTCTGCTGGGGGGTGTCGCCGAACAGCAGGGAGGCATAGGGCGTCTTGGGATGCGAGGCGCTGTAACCCAGCAGCTTCCACACCGGTTCGCCGCGCGCCTTGCCCAGGATGTCCCACAGCGCCATCTCGACGCCCGAGAAGGTGTGTGCAGCCTGCAGCACGTCCATGCTGTTGTAGGCCACGTCGGCGGCGATCGCCGCGATGTCGGCGGGCGACTCCAGCCGGCGGCCCAGCACCGACGCTGCCACCGGCTGGCAGGCGCCATGCGACATCGGACACACGAAGGCGGCGATGGAGGGCAAGGGCGCGGCCTCGCATTCACCGAACCCCTGATGCCCGCCGGCGCTCACGCGCACCAGCAAGGCGTCCTGGCTGCCATCGGCCTCGGTGGTGACCACCGGCATGGACAGGTAGAAGAAATCAACCGCGTCGATCTGCATGGCGCGTGCTCCGGCGATCTGGGCTCAGCGGGTGTACAGCTTGGCCACCGGCTCGAAGGGCGCATCGGGGTTCATCGGATACATCGGCCGGGCGCAGATCGTATGGCCCAGCGTGGGCAGGTTGGCCGAGGTGGCGCCCGGCACGTCGACATTGAAGTTGTTGTCGACCCAGGCGTCGTACATGTGGTGTTCGGTGTGTGGCGACTTGACCACGGTGAGGTCGAAGTCCTGCGGGTCCAGGCCGTTGGAGTAGTACATGGCGCGGTCGAACAGGCTCAGTGTCTTGCTGAACACCACCACGGTGAAGTTGTCGAACTGCAGCACGGCGGTGGGGCCGGCGTCCAGCCCGGTCTTCATGGTTTCCAGCCGGGCCTGCCCATCGGACAGCAGGCGCACGCGGGCCGTGACGGTCATCGGGGGGAACCGTTTCGGGTCGATGGCGCCCCCCAGCGTGACCGTGATGGTGGCACCCACGCCGGCCTTGTGCGCCGCCGCGGCGGCACCCGGGTCGACGATCTGGGCCAGCACGCGGCGGGTGTAGCCGGCGTCGCGCAGGCCGTTCAGGATCAGGTTCGAGTCGCCGGTGGCGCCCGACGAGGTGGCGTCGGCCGCGTCGGTGAAGATCACCGGGCCGGGGACGGTGCGGGCCTGCGCGATGGCCCGGTCCAGCGAGATCAGCTTGCCCTGCATGCGGTGGCGCCGCGGCCAGAACTCGTGCGCAAGTTTCAGGGCTTCGGCCTTGGCCAGTGCGCCATCGCCCTCGGTGGCCACGATCACCTGTGAGCACAGCTCGGGCACATCGGTGAACGGGTTGCCGATCATGATGCCCGCCGACATCGCCGTGCCTTCGAGCTCCATGCGCCGGGCCTCGCGGATCAGTTCGCCGTAGCAGCCGGTCTTGGTGATGAGCTCGTCGCCGCGCACCAGCGCCGGGATCACCACCCGGGCGATGGTGGGCCGGATCTTCTTCGTCAGCAGCCGGTGCAGGATGTTGGCGGCGCGCCGGCCGGTGGAGGCGAAGTCCACATGCGGGTAGGTGTGGTAGATCGCCACCCCGTCGATCTGGCTCAGCATGCGGTCGGTCATGATGCCGTGCAGGTCGAGCGAGATCACCAGCGGCTTGTCGGGGCCCAGGATCTTGCGTGTCTCGGTGAGCAGGTAGCCCTCGGGGTCGAGCTCACCGTCGGCGGCCATCGCGCCGTGCATCGAGAAATACATGCCCTCCACGCCCGTGGCCGCCTGCCGTGCAATGGACTCCAGCACCTCGGCCGCGAGCTTTTTCCAGGCCGCGGCGGACAGCAGCCCGGCTGAGCCCGAACGCGCACCGATGGCCAGCACCGGATCCATCCCCTTGGCGCGGAACACCTCGAATGCGCCGCCCAGGGAGGTGTTGAGCCCGTCCTGCGCGCGCATCTCCTCGCCGCGCTCGATGTGGAAATTGTCGTAGCCGCCCTGCAGCGGGTTGAAGGACGAGATTTCCTGCATGCACTCGGCAACCAGGACGCGGTGGTGTTTCATGGGTTTCTCCTCGGGGTCAGGGGACAAGGCTTCCGTCGGCCACCCGCAGGCAGGCCACCTGGTGGCCGGACGACAGGGTGGTGAGCGCCGGGTCATCGGTCTGGCAGCGCGGCTGCACATGCGGGCAGCGGCTGGCGAAGCGGCAGCCCACGCCGACCGTCTTCGGGTCCGGCATGTCGCCGCGGATGATGACGCGGGTGCGCCGTTGTGACGGATGGTCGCTCGGCAGGGCCGCCAGCAGCGACTGGGTGTAGGGGTGCAGCGGCCGGGCGAACAGCGCGTCGCTGCGCGCCACCTCGACGATGCGGCCGAGGTACATCACCGCGACACGGTCGCTGATGTTGCGCACCACGGCCAGGTTGTGCGAGATGAACAGGTAGGTCAGCTTCAGGTCGCGCTGCAGTTCGCGCATCAGGTTGATGACCTGGGCCTGCACCGAGACATCGAGCGCGGACACCGCTTCGTCGGCGACGATGAACTCCGGCTCCAGTGCCAGCGCGCGCGCAATGCCGATACGCTGGCGCTGGCCGCCCGAGAACTCGTGCGGGTAACGCGCCAGCGCGCTGGTGGGCAGGCTGACCAGATCCAGCAGCTGCTGCACGCGGCGCGCGCGGCTGGCGGCGTCGCCCACGCTGTGGATCACCAGCGGCTCGGTGATGATGTCCTCGACACGCATGCGCGGGTTCAGCGAGCCATAGGGATCCTGGAACACGATCTGCATCGCCCGGCGCTTGCTGCGCATGGCAGCGACACCCAGCTGCGTGATGTCCTCGCCATGGTGCAGGATGCTGCCCCCGCTGGGCTCGATCAGGCGCAGCAGCAGGCGGCCGGTGGTGGACTTGCCGCAGCCGGACTCGCCCACCAGGCCCAGGGTCTCGCCGGCCTGGATGAACAGGTCGATGCCATCCACGGCACGCAGCGGCGGCGCACGCTCGGCCAGGAAACGGCGCGGACGCTCGAAATGCTTGCGCAGGCCGCGCGCCTCGATCAGCGGAACCATCGGGTGGGCGCTCACTAGAGTACCTTCGCCCTGCGGGCTGCGGTGCTGAGCACCTTGGGGCGGCCCGGCGGCGCTCATGCCGCCACCCCCGCTGGCAAGGCGGTTTCGAAAGGCGCGACGCAGGCGGCCTGGTGGCCAGGCCCGACCTCGCGCAGCGGCGGCATGCTGCGGCAGGCCTCGCGGGCGAGGCTGCAGCGCGGCGCAAAGGT
>JBIKTP010000364.1:0-3964 GCA_044348035.1 Burkholderiaceae bacterium | reverse complement strand
CGAAATCCAGCATTTCGTCGCGCATCGGCGCGGTCGTCTGGTGCTGGTGCAGCGAGCCGTAGTAGCGCTGCAGCAGATGCGCCACCGCCCGCGCCGTGCCGCCGGGGAAAATCACGATCCGGAAGCCACGTTCGCCGAGCTCGCGGGCGCTTTGCACCGGCGTCTTGCCGCCCTCGACCATGTTGGCGAGCAAGGGGATGCGCTGCGCGAAACGGCTGCAGGCCGCGTCCATCTGCTCGGGTGTGCGCAGGGCCTCGACGAACAGTGCGTCGACCCCGCACTCCAGGTAGGCCTCCGCGCGGTCCAGGGCGGCGTCCAGGCCTTCGATGGCCAGAGCGTCGGTACGGGCCAGGATCAGGGTGTCCGCACTGTGCCGGGCGTCCAGCGCGGCGCGCAGCTTGCCGCACATCTCGGCCGTGCTGACGACCGTCTTGCCATCGAGGTGGCCGCAGCGCTTGGGGAAACCCTGGTCTTCGACCTGGATCATCGCGGCGCCTGCGCGCTCCATGCCGCGCACCGTGCGTTGCAGGTTCAGGGCATTGCCGAAGCCGGTGTCGGCATCGGCGATCACCGGCGTGCGAACCCGTTCGGTGATGCGGGCCAGGGTGTCCTCCACCTCGGTGTAGGTGGTCAGGCCGACGTCGGAGCGGCCCAGGCGGGTGTAGGCGATCGACGCGCCGGACAGGTACAGCGCCTCGAAGCCGGTCTGTTCCGCCACCAGAGCGGTGAGTGCATCGTAGATGCCGGGTGCCAGGACGGGGCGCTTGTCGGCCAGGCGTTGTCGCAGCGTGGATTGCATGGGTGTTCCTTGGGGGACTGGGAAGGGCGTCAAGGATGCAGCATCCCGGCAACGGTCGCTGCGGCGATCGCGCCGCCACCCACGGCGCTCAGCAGGCCGTTGCCCGACATGTAGCCCCAGACCGCATTGCCGGACACACCGCGAGCGGCTCCACCGGCTGCCAGCAGGTTGGGGAAGGGTGTGCCGTCGTCGCGCAGCACGCGGCAGTGGTCGTCGATGTCCAGGCCACCCTGGGTATGGAACAGGGCACCGGTGACCTTGACCACATGAAATGGCGCCAGCAGCGGGCGTTTCGGTGCGCCGGCGCAGGACGCGGCCACCACCGCCGGGTCAGCGTCTCCCAGCACAGCGGCCAGCGCCTGGGCATCGGCACAGGTCTTGACGGCGCCTGCGGCCTCGGCCGCGACGAAGTCGGGAAAGCTGCGGCCCAGTGCCACAAGCGGCGTGTCCATGACATACCAGGCCACACCACCGGGCTGCGCCAGCACCTTGACGGCGGCCTCGGAGTAACCGTCGGTTTCGCGGTGGAAGCGCTCGCCGCGGGCATTGATCTGGATGGCGCCTTCCATCATCATGGCCCAGCTGATCAGTGCGCCGTGCGGAGTGGCCCACGAGCCATGCCCCTGGTAGCCGCCCAGGTCGGCCATGCGGGCGCCGAGCGCGCGGCCCCAGGCGATGGCGCTGCCGTCGTTGCCGGTGTGGCCGGCGAATGGCGCCTCGCGCATCTCGGGCAGCATCTCGCGCACCATGTCGGCATTGCCGCCAAAGCCGTTGCAGGCCAGCACCAGTGCGTCGCAGCCCAGGTGCTCCAGGCTGCCGTCGGGGCGCTCGAACGAGAGGCCGACCACGCGCTGGGCATCGTCGACCCACAGGGTGCGTACCGTGGCCTGCGTGATGATGTCGGCCCCGGCCGCCTGCGCCGCCCGCTCCAGGCCTGCGACCAGGGCGGCCCCTGTCTTCTCGCGCACCGAGTGCATGCGCAGCACGCTGTGGCTCGGGAACAGGAAGCCCTCCTGCACATGGAAGTCCAGCCCGTGGCGCTCGGCCAGCATGTCGATGGCCGGCCCGATGGCGCTGGTGTAGGCGCGCACCAGGTGTGGTGCCGCCGTGCCATGGGTCTTGCCGGCAATGTCGCTGGAGAAAAGTTCCACGCTGTCGCTGATGCCCAGGGCCCGCTGCATGCGGGTGCCACAGGCCGGGATCAGGCCGGAGGACAGGGCGGTGGAGCCGCTGGGAACGGCATCGCGTTCGAGCACCACGCAGTCGATGTCCGCGTTGCGCAGCGACAGCGCGCTCACCAGGCCGCAGGCGCCTGCGCCGACGATGGCCACCGGGACATGCGGCGTGCCTTCAGGCATGGCGGTCGAGCGGGTGATGGAAGGGGTCATGGTCACGGTTTCCGAAGGGTTCAGCCGCGTTGCGCCGCCAGGCGCAGCTTGAGCTGGTTGAGCAGGCCGCCTGCGCGGGCCATCTGCAGCAGGAAGCCGGGTACCGGTGCACAGGGCAGCCGCGCGCCGTCGGGCAGCACCAGGGCGAGGTCGGGCTCCTCGATGCGCAGCCGGGCATGGTCGCGCAGCACGTCCACCTGCGGGCAGGTCAGCAGAAGCAGCCCGAGGTTGAACGCATTGCGGAAGAACAGCCCGCCATAACTCGGTGCGATCACGGCCGCGACGCCCAGGTGCACCAGCGCCGATGCCGCCTGTTCGCGGGAGGAGCCGATCCCGAAATTCGGGCCCGCCACCAGCACATCGCCAGGGCGCACCTCGGCCGCGAAGTTCGGCATGATGTTTTCCAGGCAGTGCCTGGCAATCGTGTCGATGCCATGCTGCATGTAGGCGCCGGGCGCCAGCGCATCGGTGTCGATGTCGGCGCCGACATGCCATGTCCGGTGCCAGACCGGTGCGCCGGGCTGCTGCGGGGTGGTGTTCAAGCCAGCACCTCCCGGGGGTCGGTGATGCGTCCGCGCAGGGCAGACGCGGCCACCGTGTAGGCAGAACCGAGGAAGACCTGGGTGCTGGCCGGGCCCATGCGGCCCTTGAAGTTGCGCGCCGTGCTGGAGATCACGGTCTGGCTTTCCCCGAAACTGGCGCCATAACCGGCACAGGCGCCGCAGCTGCTCGGCAGCACCGAGGCGCCGGCATCCAGCAGCACCTGCATCGTGCCCTCGGACTCCGCCTGCGCGCGGTCCTGCAGGCTGGCAGGAGCGACCATGAGCTGGACACCTGCCGCGACCTTGTGGCCGCGCAGCACCCGGGCCGCGAACCGCAGGTCGTCCAGCTTGGCGCCGGTGCAGGCGCCGATGTAGGCGATGTCGATGCGGGTATCGGCATGTTCCGCGATGGCCACGCCACGGGCCGGGCTGTGCGGCGCGGCCAGCTGCGGGCTGAGCGTGGTGGCGTCGAAGTCGTGCTGCACGTCGGCGCTGCCGGGGTCGGACAGCAGGTCCTGCGGCGTGGGGTGCAGTCCGGCGCCCGGTCGTTGCGCCAGCCAGTCACGGGTGGTGGCGTCCGGCGCCACCAGGCCGGTCTGCGCCCCGAGTTCGGCGCTCATGTTGCACAGGGTCATGCGCTCCTGCATGGACAGCGCACGCACGGCTTCACCGCAGAATTCGACCGCCTGGTAGTCGGCGCCGTTCATGCCGAAGCGGGCGATCATCGCCAGCATCATGTCCTTGGCGCAGACACCCGGGCGCAATGCGCCGCTCCAGTGCATCGCGATGGTTTCGGGCACCCGCAGCCAGATCTCGCCGGTGACGACCACACCCAGCATCTCGGTGCTGCCGATGCCGAACATGTAGGCGCCGAACGCACCGCCGGTGGGGGAGTGCGAGTCGCCGCCGACGCAGAACATGCCGGGACGGATATGCCCGCCCTGGGGCACCACCACATGGCAGATGCCCTGGCTGTCGTACACATGGGGCAGGGCCTGCTCGCGTGCCCAGTCGCGTGCGATGCGCACGATGCGGCGTGACTCCTCGTCGCGCTCGGGCACGTAGTGGTCCATGACCAGCACCACGCGTGACTTGTCCCAGATCTCTGCGCCGAGTTCTTCGAGCATCGGCTTGAGGCGGCGCGGACCCGAGGAGTCGTGGAACATGGCCAGGTCGACCCGGCAGTTGACGATTTCACCAGGCGTGACGTGGCCGCGCCCGCGGGCGCGGGCGAT
>JBIKTP010000365.1:0-3964 GCA_044348035.1 Burkholderiaceae bacterium | reverse complement strand
GGCCCCACTGTTTGGGGGGATGACTGGCCATGTCGCCGGCGGGCGCGCTCATGCGCGACTCACTTGAAGGTTGCCAGGCTTGGCTGCGCGAACGTTGGATGCGGTTTCCGAGCCCGTGGTGGGCACGGGCCGGGCTGCGGTGGAGATCCCGATCCCGGTGCGCGCCGACCAGGCGGCGCTGAGTTGCGAGGCCAGGGACGCTGCATTGGCCACGCAACGTATGGTGGGTTGTGGCCGGGCCAGATGCCAGGGCCGCGCGCTCGGCCACAGGTGTACCCAGGCAATATGGTCGCCGGGTGAGAGCAGCACGGAAATGTCGCCGAAACCGCGGCGGTGCTCCCGGAGATCGGCTGCGCCCAGTCTGGACAGGGGCAGGTTGAAGGTGACCGTGAGCACGATGCCCAGCCGCATCACCAGCCGCTTGTCGGTCAGCGTGTACACCGTGGTGCGGGCGGTGAGCCAGGCCAGTGTCCAGATGATGGCGAGGGCGGTGAGCGAGAGCGGCAGCAACCACTTCAACGACAGCAGGACCCCCAATGCATCAGCGCCTGCACCCATCTCCAGGCCAGCGCGGGCCGCGAGCAGGGCGGCGAAATACACGCACAGCGCTCGAAGGTGAAACGCCTCGCGCGCAAGGGTTGCCACGTCTGGAGACGCCTGCCACAGGATTGATTCGCCCTGGGGCAGACGTTCCGGCAGGCCGTACTGAGGTTCGAACTCGTGTTCGTGCTCGCGGCTGCTGTTGTCCATCATCATGGAGCCCTCGCTTTACATCAATGGTTCACTGCGGGCGGGGTCGGCGTACAGGGTGCCTCCCCCGTAGTAGGCGCTGATCTGGTCTTCCTCGCGCTTGGTCACCTGGTCGGGATGGCGTGTGCCTGGCACGTTGGCAAAGTGCATGCCGTAGATGGCATTCACCTCGACCTGGTTGCGCCGGATGCGGGCAAACGGGATGGGCAGCAGCACGTTGCGCGTGGCGCCATTGACATTGGTCTGCACCTCGAGGTAGCGGAACAGCATCTCGGCACTGTCGACCCAGATGTCCTTGACAATGCCGCCTTGCTTGCCGTCGGCGCCCATCACGGGCAAACCACGTGGATCCGTATCCTGCGGCGCCACGCCATAACCCGCCGCCGTACGCAGGGGCTGGATGGCGGGTTCACCGTGGATGGTCATCTCTGGCACGTCCTCGCGCAAGGCATAGGCGCCAGGGCCGACTGCATCGCGCATGCCGTCGCTCAGTGGCTCCAGCGGCGTGCCCGACGAGGTGTTGGCGGGGCGCCCACCCAGAGGCGGTTCGCCGCGGTGCAGGTCAGGCACGGTGACCGACCGGCCACCTTCCAGCTTGAAGGTCTTGGGGTCCGGAATCGGCCACCCCTTGACCACGGCACGTCCGTTGCTGTCGGACTCCATGGGGTATCCCTCGCGGTGGTTTTCGCGGACAAGGTAGTAGATCAATCCCGCAAAGAACAGCCAGAACATGTAGAGCACGATCTGCGCGAGATCGACGTAGCCGGTGATTGTTCCTACAGCTTGCATGGTGCTTCTCCTTCGTGATGGTCAGGGGGTTGAATTGGCCAGACCCAGTTTTGGTGCGGTCGGGGGCCGGGTGCTTTTTTGCACCAGCGGCCCGATGGCGATCAGGGTGATGAACAGCAACAGCATCTCCACGTGGTAGACGACGCTGTATCCGGTAAATGGTGCGGCCATGCCTTCGCCGAAGGCGCCACCAGCGGTTGCCTGCGTGACGATGTCCCGCAGCGCGCCGCCCAGGAACATGGCCAGGCCCGCTGCCAGGGACTGCACTGCGCCCCACGCGCCCAGGGCCATGCCGATGAAGCCCCCGCCCTCCATGCGCATGGCTGCGAACAGGGTGCCGACGGCGAAGAGGCCACCGCCGAAACCGATGCCCAGTGCTCCGGCGCGAAACAGCCATCCGGCGTCAAGGGGGGCGGAAAAAATCACGGCGGAAAACGCCGGCAAACCCACCAGTGCACCGTAGGCGGCCAGCCTCAGGGGGTCCATGCCGCGCGCCAGCTGGTGCCCGGCCAGCATGAAGCCCAGCAGGCCACCGCCGGCGAGCATGGCCGTCAACGCGCTGGTGGCGCCCACGCTCAGCTGCAGGATTTCGCCGCCATAGGGCTCCAGCACGATGTCTTGCATGTTGAACGCCATGGTGCCAAGTGCGGTGACCCAGAGGAACCTCCTGGCGGATGGCGCCTGGATGAACTGTTGCCAGACGACGCTGAAGGCTGGTTGCTTCTGGTGCTTGAGCGCTGCCACGCGTTGCGGATTGCGCGGCTCCTGCTTCCAGAGCGCTACGCCATTGAGCAGCAGCACCACGAGGGCGGTGCCTTGCACGACCTGGATGAGGCGCTGCGGGCTGAAGTCAGCCAGCAGCATGCTGAAGATCGAACTGCCGCCCACAGCGCCGACCAGCAGCATCACGTACATCAGTGCGACAACCCGCGGGCGCGTCTCCGGGCTGGCCTGGTCGGTGGCCAGCGCCAGGCCTGCGGTCTGCGAGGTCTGCAGGCCCGCGCCGACCATCAGGAAAGCCAGGGCGGCAGCCCCCTGCCCGACCCAGGCCGGGACCGGGACCTGGCCCTGGCCGGACAACACGAGCAGTGCAAAGGGCATCACCGCCAACCCGAGGAACTGGATCAGTGTGCCTCCCCACATGTACGGCACCCGGCGCCAGCCGAAGGCAGACCTGTGGGTATCGGACTGGTAGCCGGTGAAGGCGCGAAACGGCGCTACCAGCATGGGCAGTGCCAGCATCAGCGATACCAGCCAGGCTGCCACGCCCAGTTCCACGATCATGACCCGGTTCAGGGTACCGATCAGCAGCGCCATGGTCATGCCCATCGTCATCTTGAACAGTGACAGGCGCAACAGACGGGCCAGTGGCAGGCCCGGGCTTGCCACATCGGCAAAGGGGAGCCAGCTCGACGGCAGGCTCTTGGCGAAGCTGCTGAACGTCTTGGCCCTCATGACCGTAGCAGCTCCAGGGCCTGGGACTTGTAGAACCCGCTCGATATGCGCTGGCTGCGTCTGGCGTTCCATTGGAGCAACGAGGAATGTTGCTTCATCAGCGACGCGATCTTCTCTGCGGCCATCGGCTCCAGCCAGGGCGCACGGTCGCCCTGGGGCAGCAGACGGCCGACGGCAATCATGGCTGCCAGAAATGGCGTGCGTGGCGCAAATGTGAAAAGGATCGAGCCCGAGGTGCGCTCGGCCAGTTGGGCCAGCGCGCCCACTGCGTCCTGGGCGGAGTAGTGGATCACCGAATCCATGGCCACCACGTGGTCGAACCGGCCCAGCTCGGGCCCCAGCATGTCGCCACTTCGGAAGTCGATACGGCTCGCCAGATCGTCTGGCAGGCGCTCGCGCGCCAGATTGATCAGGGTCGGTGACAGGTCGATCGCCACGACTTCCGCGCCGCGACGCGCGGCTTCGATGGCGAATGCACCCGTGCCGCAACCGGCATCGAGCACGCGTTTTCCGGACAGGTCTTCAGGAAGCCATGACAGCAGGGTGGAGCGCATCTGGTCGCGCCCGGCGCGCACCGAGGCGCGGATGCGGCCCACCGGGGCATCCGACGTCAACCTGGCCCACGCCGCCGCAGCGGTGCGATCGAAGTAGTTTTCGATCTGGCTGCGACGCTGTTCGTAGGTGATGTCAGTCATGGCCTATCGTCCTCAATCGAATCCCAGCAGATCGAAGATGTCCCTGTCTTTCAGCGGCACGGCATTGAAGTGTTCACCACCGAGCCACAGGCTGGCGGCGAGCCGCAGGTATTCCTTTTGCACCGCTTCAAGCTCTGGCGACGCTTCCATTTCGAACAGCGTGCTCTTCTTGAGGCGGCTGCGCCGGATGACGTCCAGATCCGGAAAATGTGCGGCCAGCTTGAGCCCGGTCCTGTTGTTGTACCTGTCGATCTGGTCGGTGGCGGCGCTGCGGT
>JBIKTP010000363.1:0-3968 GCA_044348035.1 Burkholderiaceae bacterium | reverse complement strand
GCCCAGTTCTATACCTGGCTGTATCGGATCGCGGTCAACACGGCGAAGAAGTCCTTGATGGACCTCAAGCACACGCCGCCAGTTATCGAGGGGTCTTTTCATTCTTCAGACGACGAGGATGAAACTTCCCGGCCCAAAATAGAACCAACAACCGACGAGACCCCCGAGTCTGTCCTGGCGGCCAAGGAAATAGCAGGTGTGGTGAATGCCGCGATGGAGGCATTGCCCGAGGACCTGCGGCAAGCCGTGACTTTGCGGGAAATCGAAGGACTGGCCTACGACGAGATAGCTGTGATCATGAACTGTCCGATCGGAACCGTGCGATCACGCATCTTCCGGGCACGCGAGGCGATTTCAGCCCGGATCCGTCCGATGCTGGAGAACCAGACGGGCAAACGTTGGTGAAGCCACACAAGGTGCTGCAAGATGTCTGATATGAACCCCGAACGCGGCGAACTCATTTCTGCCCTGCTTGACGGCGAGGTCTCTGCGGCCGAACTCGGCCCGGCGGTCGAGGCGGCAAGCCATTTGCCGCAGGGTTTGGCGGTTTGGCACACCTACCATGTCGTGGGTGAAGCCTTGCGTGGCCGTGCGCAGGTTGCCTCAGGCGCCGACAGCTTGTTCCTGGCACGTCTGCGGGGGCGGTTGACCGAAGAGCCTGCCGGCGGGGCTGCGCGACCGGCGGAGCTCGGAGCAGCCTTGGCAACGGGGCCCCTGGCGCAGATCGAAAGCGCCAACGATGCCGTGATCCGCTGGAAGTTGCTCGCCGGCGCAGCGTCACTCGCCGCGATGGCCGTCCTGGGATGGCACATGGCCAGCCTGCAGGCGCCTGATGCCACCGTGGCGGCGGCACCTGCGCACCTTGGGCAATCGGCCACAGCACCAGCCGCGCAGCCGCTCACGGCCCCGGGTGCCGCTCTGGCACAGGCACCGCAGGTCATGCTGCGCGATGCCCGGCTGGATGCACTGATGGCTGCGCACAAACAGTATGGCGGCACGTCCGCTTTGCAGATGCCCGCGGGTTTCCTTCGCAATGCCACCTTCGATGGCTCTGAACGCTGACACAGTCCCATGCGGATCCACGCGATGACCCTTCCAGACCCGCGGAAATTTGTCGCGGCGCTGGTCGGTGCCTGTCTGGTGGCCTGGGCTGCTGCGGCGGGTGCGACACCGCCTGCTGCCCTCCCCGGTGGCGCCCCTGCGGGCTCCGCGGACAGCAGGCAGTCCGAGATGGGTATCGGGGAGTGGCTGACCCGGATGCATCAGGCCTCTCGCAAGCGGGCTTATGTCGGGACGTTTGTGGTGTCCACCGGCTCCAGCATGACGAGTGCCAGGATCTGGCATATCTGCGACGGAGTTCAGCAGATGGAGCGCGTGGAGCCCTTGAGTGGAACGCCCCGATCCACCTTCCGGCGCAACGATCAGGTCATCACTTTCTTGCCGGAGAGCCGCACAGCCGTGGTGGAGCGGCGGGAGGCGCTCGGTCTGTTCCCGCTATTGCTCACGGCCCCGGATTCCGCGATTGCGCAGCACTACACGGTCAGGTTGAGTGGCGCCGAGCGGGTTGCCGGCCATGATGCGGAAGTGGTCATGCTCCTGCCCAGGGACAACATGCGGTTTGGTTACCGCATATGGAATGAAAAGAAGACCGGTCTGGTGGTCAAGCTGCAGACCCTGGATACCGATGGCAAGGTCATCGAGCAGGTCGCGTTTTCCGAGCTGCAGATGAATGCGCCCGTCAGCATGGCCAAGCTCACGCAGATGATGAACAACACCGAAGGTTACCGGATAGAGCGGCTCGAGGTGGAGAAGACCACGGCCAGTGCTGAAGGCTGGGCGCTGCGCAACCCGGTCGCCGGTTTCAAGTCCATGAGTTGCCACAAGCGGCCAGGAAACCCGCAGGAGCCCGCAGCTTCCGACAGGATCCTGCAGTGGGTGTTTTCGGACGGCTTGGCCTCCGTGTCGCTGTTTGTCGAGAGCTTTGACCGGCGGCGGCACGTGGTGGAAGGTGTTTCCTCCGTTGGTGCCACCCACACGCTGATGCGCAAACTCTCGGACAAGTCCGGTGAATGGTGGCTTACCTTGGTTGGTGAGGTACCTTTACAGACACTGAATGTGTTTTCGCAGGGTCTTGAGCGCAGCAAATAGACCCTTATCTACCCGTCGCGGTGTCTGGGATGGGCGGCTGGTGCACACTGCCCCCGCGTGTGGTGCCATCCGCTATACGGCCGCTTTCAGTTTCTTTCAGGAGATGATCAAGATGTTTCAATTGGAAGTGAAGGCCTTGCGTCGTTGGCTTGCGGCATTCGCGCTGGGCATTTCGGTCGCGTTCGTGCCGTCAAGCCCGGCGCTTTCGCAAGTCCGGGGTCTGCCTGACTTCACCGAACTGGTGGATCAGGTCGGGCCCTCGGTAGTGAACATACGCACGCTGGAGCGGGTCTCTTCGCGTCCTCGCCAAGGTGGCGGCTCCGATGAGGAAATGCTGGAGTTTTTCAGGCGTTTCGGTGTGCCGATACCCAACATGCCGCGTCAGGCACCTCGGCAAAACCGTCCCCAGGAGGAGGAGCAGCCGCGCGGCGTGGGTTCGGGCTTCATCCTCACCCAGGATGGCTACATCATGACCAATGCCCACGTCGTCGATGGTGCTGACGAGGTGCTGGTCACCCTGACGGATGACCGTGAATTCAAGGCCAGGATTGTGGGCGCCGACAAACGTACCGATGTGGCCGTGGTGAAGATAGAGGCGACCGGATTGCCGGCAGTGAAAGTGGGCGACGTCAACCGGTTGAAGGTCGGGGAATGGGTCATGGCCATCGGGTCTCCCTTCGGACTTAAGAACACGGTCACGGCCGGAATCGTCAGCGCCAAGCAGCGTGACACCGGAGACTACCTGCCCTTCATCCAGACCGACGTGGCCATCAACCCGGGCAATTCCGGCGGGCCCTTGATCAACATGCGCGGCGAAGTCATCGGCATCAACAGCCAGATCTACTCGCGCTCCGGGGGCTTCATGGGTATCTCCTTCGCGATTCCGATGGACGAAGCGGTCCGCGTCAGCGATCAGCTTCGCACCTCCGGGCGGGTGTCCCGCGGGCGCATCGGCGTGCAGATCGACCAGGTCACCAAGGACGTTGCGGAGTCGATCGGCCTTGGCAAGCCGGCCGGTGCCCTGATCCGTGGTGTGGAGGCGGGTTCACCCGCCGACAAGGCCGGCATCGAGGCAGGAGACATCATCGTGAGGTTCGACGGCAAGGCCATCGAGAAACACAGTGACCTGCCGCGGCTTGTCGGCAGCATCAAGCCCGGCACCAAGAGTACCGTCACCGTGTTTCGTCGTGGTTCCACGAAGGACCTGATGGTCACGATTGCCGAAGTGGAGCCGGAAAAGGTCGCCCAGAAACCAGCCGAGCGCGATGAAAAGCCCAAGGCTTCGGCAGTTGCCCAGATGCTGGGGTTGACCGTGAGTGAATTGTCGGAGGCGCAGAAGAGGGAACTCAAGGTCAAGGGTGGCGTCAGGGTCGACGTCGCGACCGAAGCGGCCGCGCGTGCCGGGGTCCGTGAAGGTGACGTGATCGTGGCCATCGCCAACGTCGAGGTCGCCAGCGTCAAGGACTTCGATGCTGCGGTCGCCAGGATTGACCGTTCAAAGCCTGTCAATGTCCTGTTTCGCCGGGGCGAGTGGGCGCAGTACGCGGTGATCCGGCTGGCAAGGCCGTAGCGGTTCGGTCCGGCAAAGGCCCTCTTATCCCGACCCACGGTGAGGGCCTTTTCCAGTTTTGCGCTGCGCAATGGACCCGTCCCCATTTATTTCCCAACCGACGCGGCCTGCCTGTCTGGTTTGCAGTCGCTAACATTGAAAGTGTCGCAGCGGGTCTTTGGTTAGAATGAACAGGATTCAAGCGGGAATCCTGACATATTGCGGGGCCAATAGTCCACGATGTGGTACGAACCTTCGTCGGGCCGACGGC
>JBIKTP010000362.1:0-3977 GCA_044348035.1 Burkholderiaceae bacterium | reverse complement strand
CGGATTGACGACCCAGCGCACGCCGTTCTTCTGCTCTGGCTGCCCGCACAATACCTCCACCCAGGTGCCCGACGGCAGCCGGGGCCTGGCCGGTATTGGCTGCCATGGCATGGTCCAGATGCTGCCCAAGCGCAACACCATCACCATCACCCAGATGGGGGGCGAGGGCGCGACCTGGATAGGCCTGGCCCCATTCACCTCGCAGTCCCATGTGTTCCAGAATCTGGGGGACGGCACCTACCAGCACAGCGGCCTGCTGGCCATCCGGGCCGCCGCCGCCGCGGGCGTGAACATCACCTACAAGATCCTGTACAACGCCGCTGTCGCGATGACCGGCGGGCAGCCGATCGAAGGGGGCCCGGGCGTTGCGGACATCACCCGGCAGGTCACGGCAGAGGGCGCGAAGAAAGTGGTCGTGGTGACCGACGACCCGGACAAATACCCCGCCGATGTCGGATTCGCGCCGGGCGTCAGCGTCTACCACCGCAAGGACCTCGATCGGGTCCAGCGGGAGCTGCGGGAAATACCCGGCCTGACCGTGCTGGTGTACGACCAGGGCTGCGCCGCCGAAAAGCGGCGTACGCGCAAACAGGTGTCCGACGCGATGGCCAAGCGCCACGTGGTGATCAACGCTGCAGTGTGCGAAGGCTGCGGCGATTGTTCACGGGCATCCAATTGCATGTCTGTGGTGCCCCTGGAAACCGAGTTCGGACGCAAGCGGATGATCGACCAGTCTGGCTGCAACAAGGACTTTTCCTGTGTCGAAGGCTTTTGCCCCAGTTTCGTCACCCTCAGCGGCGCAACGCCGCGCCGCGTGGTGCACGACGGCGCTGCCAGCCTGGACCCGGCGGCCGGGCTGCCCCTGCCGGCCCCACTGCCGCTGGAGCGGCCCTACGGCATTCTGGTCACCGGTGTGGGCGGCACAGGTGTGCTGACCGTGGGCGCCCTGCTGGGCATGGCGGCACATCTCGAGGGGCGGGGCTGCAGCGTGCTGGACTTCACCGGCATGGCCCAGAAGAACGGCGCCGTGACCAGCCATATCCGGGTGGCGCGGCAGCCCTCTGACCTGAATGCCGTACGCCTGGCGCAAGGGGACGCGGACCTGGTCCTGGCGTGTGACGCCCTGGTCGCGGCCGGCGAATCTGTCCTGTTGCGTTGCCAGCCAGGGGTCACCCGCGTCGTCGTGAACCGCCACCTGCAGCCGACGGCCGCCTTCGTGGCCGACAACAACGTGGATCTGCAATCCGACCAGATCGAACGCGCGATCGAAGCCGTCTGCGGCGCAGACTTGGTGGCGTATGTTCGGGCGACGGCGCTGGCCACCACCTTGGCGGGCGACGCGATTGCGGCCAACCTGCTGATGCTGGGCTTTGCGTACCAGCGTGGGCTGCTGCCCGTCGGTCTGGCGTCGATCGAGCGTGCCATCGAGCTCAATGCCGTGGCGGTGCAGGCCAACAAGAAGATATTCGCCTGGGGGCGTCTGGCGGCCCACGACCCGGCCCGCCTGGCCAGTCTGTCCGGCGCGTCGGTGCCGGACCAGGTGCCGGCAGCCATGACCCTTTCGCAGCTGATGGCGCGGCATGAACAGGAGCTCGAGGCCTATCAGAACCGTGCCTACGCGGCCCGTTACCGCGGGCTGGTGGACCGGGTGAGCGCCGCCGAGCAAGCCATTGCGCCGGACAGTGATGCCCTGACCGAGGCAGTGGCGCGCAACCTGTTCAAGCTCATGGCGTACAAGGACGAGTATGAGGTGGCGCGCCTGTTTGCCAACGGCCGCTTCATGGACCAGCTCAAGCGCGAATTCGAAGGGGATATCCGTCTCGAATTTCACCTTGCGATCCCGCTTCTGTCCGACCTCTTCGGCGCCAAGGGTGCCCCTCGCAAACGCCGTTACGGCGGCTGGATGCTGCGGGCTTTCGGGCTGTTGACGTACGGCAAGGCGCTGCGCGGTACGCCCCTGGACCCCTTCGGCTACAGCGAGGAACGTCGCTTCGAGCGCGCGCTGCTGGCGGACTATGTGGCGCTGGTTGAATCCATGCTGGACGGCCTGACGCCCGACACCCTGGGTCTGGCCGTGAAACTGGCAAAGGTCCCGGAGCGCATCCGCGGGTTTGGCCACATCAAGCGCCAGGCCGCGCTGGAAGCGAAAAACATGACGAGCGAGATGCTGGGCGCCTTTCGCGCCGCTGGCGTTGCAGCCTAGGCGCCGCCGGCTGGCCCCACGCTTGCTGCCGGCGGATGGGCCTGGTCGGCATCCATCCGACGCACGATGAACGCGTCCAGGACTCGAACCCCCTGGCCACCGGGAAGGACCGCCACCGGGTTCAGGTCGACGGCCTCCAGAAAGGGTTCGTAGGCCTGACCGATCTGTCCCAGCCGGGTCACCAGATCCACGAATGCGGCCGTGTCGGACACCTGCCCGGTGCGATACCCTGACAACAGGCGCTGGAGCGGTGTTGTCTCCAGCAGAGCCAACGCTGCTGCTTTGTCCATCGGCAGCAGGTCCAGTGCATGTCCGCCGGTCAGTTCGACAAAAACACCTCCCGGCCCGACCGTCACGGCCAGGCCGAAAGGCGGGTGCCGCGCCAGACCGACCAGGGCCTCCACACCGCCGCTGACCATCTCCTGCACCAGCACCCCGCGGATGCGCGCCTGCGGTGCGAGGCGACGCGCATTGACCTGCAGCAGGTCGAACGCGGCGCGCACCCCCGCCTCGTCGCGGATGCCGAGTTGCACCCCGCCGACTTCGGTCTTGTGCGCAATGTCCGGCGACTCGATCTTCATGACCACGGGCCAGCCCAGTGTCTGCGCTGCGCGTACTGCCGATGCACTGTCCACCGCGAGCAGCTCACGGGTGGTTGCAATGCCATGGGCGCTCAGAAAGTCCTTGGCCTCCCGTTCCGTCAGAGCAGGACCTTCCGACAATCTGCGCACCCAGAAATCCTGCTGGCGCGCCTCCATCACGGGGTCGGCGAGCCGGGGCGGGCTGTCGGCCATGGCGTGCGCGAGTGCGGCCAGGCCGGCGCGACCGCCTTGCAGGATCGGAACTCCGGCGGCCGACAGAGACTCGCGGACCACCGCATGCGGCCCGTCCGCCAGCAGGCTCAGGAACACCACGGGTTTGCCGGCTTGGGCATGGAACTGCCCGATCGCTCCCGCAATACCGGCGTACTCCCGGGCACCATCGGCATCCAGCCCCAGTGGCGCGTCCTGCACCGCCACCAGCGCGGACACCGCAGGGTCTGCGGCGAGCAGGTGCAATGCCTCGCGGTACCGGTTGGCATCGCCAAAAACGATCCCGGTCATGTCCAGCGGGTTGTCGGCATGCGCGAAAGGCGGCAGCAGCTGGTCGATCGCGGTCCTGGTGCTGGCAGACAGCTCCGCGAAAGCCACCCCCGCACTGGCAGCCAGGTCCGCGAAGTGGGCCAGCCCACCGCCACTGACTCCGATGGCGGCAATGCGGCGCCCGACCGGGCGCCGCACGGGCGCCGACAGCAACCCCGCCGTTTCCACCAGTTCGTCGTAGTCGTTGACCTCGATGACCCCATGCCGGCGCAGGAACGCCGCGGTGGCCTCGTTGGAGCCGGCCAGCGCGCCGGTATGGGCGGCGGTGGACCGGGCACCGCGCGCCGAACGGCCGGTCCGCAAGGCCACCACCTGGAGATTGGCTTGGTGGGCGTGTGCCATGGCATCGGCAAAGGCCTGGGGGTTGGCAATCTTCTCCAGGAGCAAGGCCACCACACGCACCGTGCCGGTGGTCGCAAAATAGCCCACATAGTCGGCAATGTCGGTCACCGCCGCATTGCCGGCCGACACCACATGGCTGACGCCCAGACGACCGCACTTGGCCAAGGCAATGGCCGCGGCACCGGAATGCGAAACAATGGCGACCTGGCCCCGGCGCATGCCAGGGACCAGCCGTGAACTGAAAAGCGCCAGCCCGGTGGCGGGGACGTAGAGCCCCAGGCAGTTGGGGC
>JBIKTP010000361.1:0-3992 GCA_044348035.1 Burkholderiaceae bacterium | reverse complement strand
GTGGACATCGCACCGATGGTCGCCGGTGCCGGCGTGGTGGGCATTGCGGTGGGTTTTGGCGCCCAGACGCTGGTGAAGGACATTGTCAGCGGTGTCTTCTTCCTGTTCGATGACGCGTTCCGGGTCGGCGAGTACATCCAGAGCGGCAATTACAAGGGCACGGTCGAATCGTTCAGCCTGCGCTCGGTGCGCCTTCGCCACCACCGCGGGCCTGTCTATACCGTGCCTTTCGGTGAACTGGGCGCGGTGCAGAACATGAGCCGCGACTGGGTCATCGACAAGCTGTCCATCGGCATCACCTACGACAGCGACATGGAGAAGGCGCGCAAGCTGATCAAGAAGATCGGACAGGACCTGGCGGCCGACCCCGAGATGGGCCCGAACATTTTGGAGCCCTTGAAGATGCAGGGTGTCGAGGAGTTCGGCGATTTCGCGATCCAGATCCGCATGAAGATGATGACCCGTCCGGGCGAGCAGTTCGTGATACGGCGCAAGGCGTTGGCGGCGATCAAGACGGCGTTCGATGCCAACGGCATCAAGTTCGCGTTCCCGACGGTGCAGGTGGCCGGCGGCGCAGACGCGGCCGTGGGGGCAGCAGCGCAGAACATGCTTGACGCCGGCAAGGCTGCGGCTTAACTTCGCGCGCGAGGCACGCCACCATGCAATCTGCCGCCATCGCGTCCCACCGGTTCGGTTATTCCGAGCCCAGCCTGCAGGCGATTGCCGCCGACCCGCGCGGCTGGGTGCAGGCGCAGCTGGCGCGGCCGCAGGCATTCGATGCGACGGGGCTGCTGACCGGCCCCCAGGCCTATGCGCTGGGCCTGGAGGTTTTGCGCAGGAACCTGCAGGCCACCGATGCCGAGGCCGAGGCAGCCGCCCAGCCCTGGCGGCGCCAGCTGCGCGAGGCCAACTTGGCCGGCCTGCAGCGGCGCTGGCAGCACGCCGTGACAACCGACTCCCCGGTGGTCGAGCGCTGGACGGAGTTCTGGGCCAACCACTTTTGCGTGGCCGCCACGCGCGGTACGGTGGCTGCGCTGGTCTGGCCGCATGCGGTCGAGGCGATCCGTCCGCATGCGCTGGGCCGCTTCACCGACATGCTGCGCGCGGCCATCCTGCACCCCGGCATGCTGCTGTACCTGGACAACGCGCAATCGGTCGGGCCGAAGTCGCGCGCGGGCCTGCGGCGCGAGCGCGGGCTCAACGAGAACCTGGCGCGGGAGTTGCTGGAACTGCACACCCTGGGCGTCAATGGCGGCTATACCCAGGCCGATGTCACCGAAACCGCCCGGCTGCTCACCGGCTGGACGGTGCGCAACGACGGCAGCGGCACCGCCTTCCTGCCAGCCATCCACGAACCCGGGCCCAAACGGGTGCTGGGGCGAAGCTACCCGGAGGGCCCTGACGCGATCGGCCTGTTGCTGCGGGATCTGTCGCAACATCCCTCCTGCGCCGGCTTCCTCGCCGCCAAGCTTGCGCGCCATTTCGTCACCGATGACCCCCCTGCGGCGCTGGTGGACGCAGTGGCTGCGCGGTTTCGGGCCACCGATGGGGACTTGCAGGCCACGGCCCAGGCGCTCTTCGCGCATCCGCTGGCCTGGTCGACAGACCATGCGCCCAAGTTCAAGCGGCCGGAGGAACTGGTGCTGTCGGCCTTGCGCAGCGCCCGTCTGCCCCTGCTCAGCGTCGAGCCGCTGGCGGGCGCGGTCCAGACGATGGGCCAGCCGCTGGCGCGGGCACCCTCACCGCAGGGCTGGCCCGACCGCACGCAGGACTGGCTGTCGCCCGATGCACTGATGAAGCGGCTGCAATGGGCGGAGCGGTTTGCCCAGACGCAGGGGCGTGCTGTCGACGCGCGGGCTGTCGCTTCCCTGGCCCATGGCCCTGATCTGAGCGACAACACCCGTCAGCAGATAGAGCGTGCTTCCAGCGGAGTGCAGGCGCTCACATTGTGGCTGGTCAGCCCGGAATTCCAGAGGCGATGACATGACTCTGTCCATGCTTCAACGTCGTCAGGCCTTGCGCTGGCTCCTGGCGCCCGGAATGGCCGGGCTGTTGCCTGCGCGCATGGCCCTGGCCGCGCCTGCCCTGCGTCCCGACGGTCCCCGGCTGGTGCTGGTGATGCTGCGTGGCGCGCTCGACGGACTGGCGGCGGTCCCCGCGACGGGGGACCCTGCCTGGGCGGCCCTGCGCCCGGCGGCCGATGGCCCCGGCGGTGCGACCGCCCCCCCGGCCGGACTGCCGCTGGGTGACCCTTTCAGCCTGCATCCGGCGCTGGCCCGGCTGCATCGCTGGTACACCGAAGGGCAGCTGCTGGTCCTGCATGCGGTGGGCAGCCCCTACCGCGAACGTTCCCATTTCGACGCGCAGCAGATGCTCGAGAGCGGTGGCGAGCGTCCCTTCGTGTTGTCGACCGGCTGGCTCGGCCGTGCGTTGCAGGCGGCTGGACAAGGCGGCGTGGCACTCACCAGCGCCATGCCCCTGGCCTTGCGCGGCGCCGATGCGGCCAGCACCTGGACGCACAGCCGCAGCCTGGGCAGCCGCGATGACCTGTTGGCGCGGGTGGCCGAGCTGTACCGCGATGATGTGCTCCTGCGTCAGGCCTTCGCGCAGTCACAGGCGCAGCAGGGCATGGCAGGAGCAGCAGCAGGCAGCGACAACAGCATGGTGTCCCTCGCGCGTCAGGCCGGCAGTTTCCTGGCAGCCGCGCAGGGCCCGCGCGTTGCCTGGCTGGAGGCCGACGGCTGGGATACCCATACCCAGCAGATCGGTCGTCTGGGCCGCCAGTTGGCCGCGCTCGACAGCGGCATGGCCGCCTTGCGCGAGGGGCTGGGCGATCACTGGGTACGCACCACGGTGCTGGTCATGACCGAGTTCGGCCGCTCAGCCGCCTTCAACGGCAGCGGGGGTACCGACCATGGAACCGGTGGGGTGGCGTTTCTTGCGGGGGGGCAGGTGGACGGCGGCCGTGTGCTCGCTGACTGGCCGGGCCTGGCGCCTGGCCAACTCCTCGAAGGCCGCGACCTGCGGCCCACGCTGGACCTGCGCAGCGTGCTGGCCAGCCTGGCGCAGCGCCAGTTCGGCCTCGGGCAGGCGGTGTTGTCAGGCACCGTGTTGCCAGGAGCTGCGCCATTGCGCCACAGCCTGTGGCGCGCTTGAGCGCCCCGAGAGGTGCCCGGGCGCCCGGTACCGGTGCCTGAGCGGGTGGCGCCGGTACTGGTCGGTCTCCGTCAGGCCTGTGCCAACTCCAGCGGGTGCAGGTGCACCCGGTTGCGGCCGCGGCTCTTGGCTTCATACATGGCCTGGTCTGCCCGGCGCAATGCGCCGGGAACGTCGTCCTGCGACTGGCTGAGCAACGCGACACCGATGCTGGCTGAACAATGGTGCTCGATGCGGGGCACCGCGCTGCCACCGGGGGACTCCAGCAGGTAGGGTTTGCCGAGCGCCTGGCGTATTTTCTCGGCCACCGCCAGCGCCTGCTGGGCGGCGGTGTCGGGGTCCGGCGACAACTCTGCCAGCACCACCACGAACTCGTCGCCGCCGAAGCGGGCCACGGTATCCACGGCGCGCACTGCCGTTCGCAGCCGGGTAGCCACCTCCATCAGCAGCAGATCACCGGCCATGTGGCCGTGCGTGTCGTTCAGCGGCTTGAAGTTGTCAAGGTCCAGCACCAGCAGCGCCACCATGTGCCCTTCGCGCTGGCAGGCGGCCAGCGCCTGGGCGATGCGGTCGTCGAGCAGGTGGCGGTTGGGCAGACGGGTGAGCGGGTCGAGAAACGCCAGGCTGCGGATCTGCTCCTCCAGGCTTCTCTTTTCGGTGATGTCCTCGAAGATGGCGTAGACCCCGCTGACCTCGCCGGCCTCGAACAGGGGCGTTGCGTTGATGGTGATCCACACCAGGCCGCGTCCCGGTGCGGAGATGCCCATCACCGTGCCCTGCACCGGCTGGCCGGTGCGCAGTGCCACCATGGCTGGATGCGTTGCACCGGGGAAGTC
>JBIKTP010000360.1:0-3996 GCA_044348035.1 Burkholderiaceae bacterium | reverse complement strand
CACCTTGGCGGCCTGCAGGCACTTCTCATGGTCCAGCGGATCGATGGCCAGGGCTTCGCCGGTCTCGGGGCAGGCGATCAGGTAGTTGTAGTTGCGGTAGTCGTTACCGGTCCAGATGCGCTCGACAAGCATGGGATGCTCCAGGGTGATGGAAGGGGTTGCGGGCCATTGTAGGAACCCTGCGCGATGGCCGTGCAGGGCTCAGGGTGGCACAGAGCGCAGCAGGGCCGGGTAGTACCAGCCCAGGGTCACCGTGCGTGCCAGGTAGTGCACATACAGCGCTGCCCACAGGCCGTGGTTGCCCCAGGGGCGCAACATCCACCAGGCCAGCAGGAAGATCAGCAGCGACAGCAGCATCGCGCGGCGCATGTCGCCGGTGCGGGTTGCGCCGATGAAGATGCCGTCCAGCTGGAAGGCCCACACCCCGAGCAGCGGCGCTGCGGCGGCCCAGGGCAGGTAGGCGCGCGCTGCGGCGCGCACGTCCGGATCCACGGTGAGCAGGTCGATGCCCAGCCCGCCGAAGACTGCCAGCACGGCGCTGATGGCAGCCGCAATGGCTGCCGCCCAGGCCGTGGACAGGCGCGCTGCCGCAGCGAACATCGTGCGTCGGCCCGCGCCGATCGCGCGACCGACCAGTGCCTCGGCCGCGAAGGCCAGGCCATCCAGGAAATAGGCGCTCATCGAGATGAACTGCATCAGGACGGCATTGGCGGCCAGCCGCACGTCGCCCTGCTGGGCGCCCTGCGCCGTGAACCAGACGAAGACGGTGGTCAAGGCCAGCGAACGGACCATGATGTCGCTGTTGACGCGCAGGGTCCGCCGCAGGGCAGCGCCGTGCAGCAGCGCCCGCCGCTCCCAGGCCGCGCCCATCGCGCGCAGGCGTCGCCAGGCCAGCACCAGGCCCACCGTGGCGGCGCTGTATTCGGCCAGCACCGTGCCCAGGGCCACGCCGCGCACATCCCAGCCCAGGCCGAGCACGAACACCATGTCCAGCACCATGTTGGTCAGGTTCAGCACCAGTTGCAGCACCAGGCCGATGTCGGCGCGGCCCAGGCCGATGAACCAGCCCAGCAGTGCGTAGTTGGCCAGGGTGGCCGGCGCGGCCCAGATCCGTATGTCCACATAGCCGCGCGCCAGCGTCTCCACGCGTTCGCTGCCGTCGATCAGCGCAAATGCGGTCTCGCGGATGGGCCACTGCAGCGCGATCAGCGCCAGGCCGGCCGCCAGCGCCATCAGCAACGCGCGCCCCAGGCCGGCGGCGATCTCGTCGGGCCGGCCAGCCCCCAGCGCCTGTGCGGTGAGGCCAGTGGTCCCCATGCGCAGGAAGCCGAAGGCCCAGAACACGAAGGTGAACGCCAGCGAGCCCAGCGCCACGGCGCCGATGTAGGCCGGATCCGGAATGCGGCCCACCACGGCCGTGTCCACGACGCCGAGCAGCGGGGTCGACACGTTGGACAGCATGATCGGCAGTGCGATGGCGAGCACCGTGCGATGCGTCACCGCGCCAGGCCGGTTGGGGTCGGAGGGGGTGGTCAAGCGGCTACCATGGCAGGGCGGCCAGGCGATGGCCGGACCAACGAGGATTATCCCCAGATGAACAAGAGCGACATGGCGCCGGTGGCCTTCGCCGGCGTACGATTCAACAGCTTGCAGGGGCGCAGGGTCCTGGTCACTGGCGGCGCCAGCGGCATCGGGGCCGACATCGTGCGGGCCTTCGCTGCCCAGGGCTGCTGCGTCGGGTTCCTGGACCGCGATGTGGCGGCTGGCGAGGCGCTGGCAGCCGGTCTGCCGCAAGTGCATTTCCGGGCCTGCGACGTCACCGATGTGCCGGCGCTGCAGGCGGCCATGGCCGCGCTGCAGACCGACATCGGCGGCGTCGACGTGCTGGTCAACAACGTGGCCCACGATGACCGGCACAGCATCGAGAGCGTGACACCGGCGTATTTCGACGAACGTGTGGCCATCAATCTGCGGCCCCATTTCTTCGCCACGCAGGCCGTGCTTGCCGGCATGCGCGCACGCGGGGGCGGCGCGATCGTGAACATGGGATCGGTCAGCTGGAAGATCAAGGGAACGGGGTACTCGGTCTACGCCACCTGCAAGTCGTCGATGCTCGGCTTCACCAAGGTGCTGGCGCGCGAACTGGGGCCCGACAATATCCGCGTCAACTGCGTGGTGCCGGGATGGGTGATGACCGAACGCCAGCGCAGCCTGTGGCTGGATGACGCCGGCGAACGCGCGATGGACCAGAACCACTGCATTCCCGGACGTATCGTGGGCGAGGACATTGCGCACATGGTGCTGTTCCTGGCGGCGGACACGGCGCGCATGGTCACCGCCGGCGAATTCGTCGTGGATGCCGGCTGGTCATGAGCCTGCGTGCCGGGCTGGCCGGTGGCGCACCCGTGGCGCAGCGTGAAGCCGGCGTCAGGTCGTGTTGCGCGCCAGCGCTCCGTGCAGCACCACCGGCTGCTCCGTCTCGGCAGCAGCGGCCCGGGCCCGGGCGCAGGCACCTTCGGCCAGCGCCGTGCAGGGCAGGTGGCACATCTCGGTGCCGTGGTGGGCGCAGCTGCGGTTGAACGTGACGACATGGTCGACCAGGGCACGGATGCCGATCCACTCGCCCACGCGGTGGTCGTGGTGGCTGGGCACGTGGGCCAGCACGGTTTCGCCGGTCTTCAGGCGCAGCGTGTAGAGGAATTCGGACCCGCGAAACGCCTTGCGCATGATCTCGGCCTTCACCGGGGCGTCGTCATCGTGCACGATGTCGTCCGCCCGCAGCAGGACGTCGCAGCTGCCGGCCGGGAAAGCGTCGGGCAACGGGCATTCCGCGACGTCGCGCAGCTCCCCCAGGGCTGTCTGCACCACGACTTCGCCGCCGCTCTGGCGGATCGTGGCCGGCGTGAACACGCCGTGGCCTATGAAGTCGGCCACAAAACGCGTGGCCGGCCGGTGGTAGAGCGTGTAGGCATCGTCCCACTGGTGCAGGTGGCCGTCTTTCATGACGCCGATCGCGTCGCCGATGGCAAAGGCTTCGAGCTGGTCGTGGGTGACGAACAGCGCCGTTGCGCCGGCGGCCTTGAGAATGGCGCGCACCTCGTGGGCGAGGCGCTCGCGCAGGTCCACATCCAGGTTGGAGAAGGGTTCATCGAGCAGCAACAGGCGCGGTGCCGGCGCCATCGCGCGGGCCAGGGCCACGCGCTGCTGCTGTCCGCCTGACAGTTCGTGGGCGTAGCGCCTCTCGGAGCCGCCCAGGCCCACGAGCTCCAGCACTTCGGTGACACGCCGCGCGCGCTCCGTCCGGCCCAGGTGGTGGATGCCAAAGGCCACGTTGTCACCCACATCCAGGTGGGGGAACAGGGCGTAGTCCTGGAACACCATGCCGATGCGCCGCTGCTCCGGCGGAAGATTCACCCCGGCTGCGCTGACGACCTGGTTGTCCAGGCGGACCTCGCCCCCGCTCACCGGCTCCAGCCCCGCGACTGCGCGCAGGAGCGTGGTCTTGCCGCAACCCGAGGGGCCGATCAGGACACCGATGTCACCCGCCTGCAGACCAAACGTCACCCCGTCGACGGCCGGGCGGCCGGTCTGGCCATAACGCACCTGCAGCTGGGAGACTTCAAGGAACATGGCCCCATTCTAGATGCTTACAATTCTCATTTACTTTTGTACTGATCGGTTTGCCCATGCCGCTGCGCCGGCTCCAACAATCCGCACTCCTGCTGTTCGCGGCCCTGTTGTGCCTGCCGGTCATCGCGGTCGTGGCCTCGTGGCTGCAATGGAATGCCACCTCGGCGCAGATCCTCGGCGAGATGGCGGCCACGGTGTTGCCCGGCTACCTGCTCACGACAGTGGTGCTGTGTGTGCTGGTGGCCATCGGGGTGGTGGTGGTCGGCACGGCGACGGCTGCAGCGGTGACATTGTTCGATTTTCCGTTGCGGCGCACCTTTGAATGGGCGCTGCTGCTGCCGCTGGCCATGCCGGCCTATGTGGTGG
>JBIKTP010000359.1:0-4001 GCA_044348035.1 Burkholderiaceae bacterium | reverse complement strand
ATGCCAGTCGATGAGCTTGCGCAAGCTGGCGTAGTCCACGCTGCCGTCTTCATGCATTGGCGTGACCAGCGCCACGATGCTGCCGGTGATAGGAGTCATATCGCAGTTAAGAATGGAATGGGCGAATTCTACCCAGTCGCTGCCGCGTGCTCCTGTGCGCCAGGCTGTCCTCAGGCGGCCAGCAGGTACCGGGGCACCTGCGCCGCGCCTCCATCGGGGTCTGGTGGCAGCCGCTCGGCGTTGACCGCCGCAATGCGCTGGATGTAGCGCGGGGGGTTCTCGCAGAAGCCGTCCTCGAAGGCCACCACCCGAAGCGCCCGGCAGTGCTGCAGCAATTCTTGGGGCTGCAGCAGGAAATCGGTCCGCGATGGCTTGCCCACGCTGGCGTTTCCGTGGGCAAAGGTCTCGTACAGCAGCACGCCACCAGGCGCCAGGCTCGCCAGCAGCACCGGCAGCAGTGGACGCCAGAGGTAATGCGTCACGACGACCGCGCCGAACTGGCGGGGCCGGCCGCCTTCCAGCAGTGGCCAGGGTGCGTTCTCGATGTCTGCAAGGACCGTACGGGCCCTGCCGGTGGCCACCAGGTCATCCAGGGCCTGGAGGGCCTGAGGCGCGTTGTCCACACCCACGACCGGATGGTCGCGCCCGGCGAACCAGCGCATGTGGCGACCCTGGCCACAGGCGACATCCAGTACGGTGGCGCCCGGTGGCACCAGGTGGGACCAGCGCTGCACCCAGGGGGAGGCCGCTCCCGCGCCGTGCGCGCTCAAAAGCAGGCCCACAGCTGTTGCGCCAGAGTGAGCATGAAGTCGGGCTCCAGGTACAGCGCGAAGACGCCCGCCAGCACCGCAGCGGCACCGGCGTAGGGCAGCCCACGGCAGAATATCGGCAGGGCGCGGCGGATCACGGGACAGCTCTGCGCGCTGCGGCGCGGTTCACCCCGGGCCTGCTCATGGCTGCGCCCCCACGGGGATGGCGCGGCGCTGGATCGCGGATTCCTTGATCGGCAGGTTGATCAGCGATGCGAAAACACCCAAGGCGATCGCGCCATACCAGACGAGGTCGTAGTTGCCGCTCCGGTCGTACAGCAGGCCACCCAGCCACACGCCCATGAAGGAGCCGACCTGGTGGCTCAGAAACACGAAGCCGCCCAGCATCGACAGGTGCGCCACACCGAAGATCTGGGCCACGGTGGCGCTGGTGGCCGGCACGGTGGACAGCCACAGCATGCCCATCAGGCTGGCAAACACATACACGCTGGCGGGTGTCAGCGGCAGCACCAGAAAGCCGGCGATGACCACGGCACGCGCCATGTAGATGAACGACAGGATGTACGTCTTGCGCATCCGCTGCCCCAGGCTGCCCGCGGCATAGGTGCCCACCACATTGAACAGGCCGATCAGTGCCAGGGCATAACTGGCCACCTGGGGCTGCAGCCCGTTGTCCTTCAGGTAGCTGGGCATGTGCACGCCGATGAATGCGAGCTGGAAGCCGCAGACGAAGTAGCCCGCCATCAGCATCTGGAAGCTCGGGTAGCGGAATGCCTCGGCCAGTGCCTGCAGGATGGTCTGCTCGCGACGCACCGGCTCCGCCCCCGAGAAGCCCGGCTCCCGAAGGCCCAGGGCCAGCGGCACCATCAGCAAGGCCGCCAGCCCCAGCAGCGCCATCGCGGTCTGCCAGCCGAAGTGGCTGATCAGCAGGCCCTCCACCGGCACCATGAGGAACTGCCCGAAGGAACCGGCCGCAGCCGTGATGCCCATGGCCCAGGACCGCTGGCTGGCCGGGATGTTGCGCCCGATCACGCCATACACCACCGCGTAGGTGGTGCCGGCCTGCGCGACCCCGACCAGGACGCCGGCACTGGCCGAGAACAGCACCGGTGTGGGGGCATAGGCCATGCCGATCAGGCCCAGCGCGTAAAGGATGCCCCCGGCCATGATCACGCGCAGCGCGCCGAACTTGTCCGCCACCATGCCGGCAAAGATGCCCGAGAGGCCCCAGGCGATGTTCTGGATGGCCAGCGCGAAGGAGAAGGTCTCCCGGCTCCAGTCCCGCGCGAGCGTGATGGGCTGCAGCCAGAGCCCGAATCCGTGCCGGATACCCATGGAGAGGGTGACGATGGCCGCGCCAAATAGCAGGACCTGGGCGGTGGACAAAGTCCGCGGAGCGCTGTGCATCCCCTGAATATAGCCAACTTGGTGCAGGGCGTGGGGCCGGGCGACAGGCCGGCGGATCCGGTGATTCTTCACGATGTCGCGGACTGATGGATCGGATATCCCCACTCGGCTGGATAAAAAACCAGTTGTTTGGGGTGCCCGGACTACAATCCGCGGGTTATGGCAGTGAAACCCCCGTCCGACTATTCCGAAGCCTCGATCCGCGTGCTCAAGGGCCTGGAGCCGGTGAAGCAGCGGCCCGGGATGTACACGCGCACCGACAACCCGCTGCATGTCATCCAGGAAGTTCTCGACAACTCCGCCGATGAAGCCCTGGCCGGCCACGGCAAGAAGATCCGCGTCACCCTCCATCAAGATGGCTCGGTGTCGGTCGAGGACGACGGCCGCGGCATCCCCTATGGCCTGCATCCCCAGGAAAATGCGCCGGTCATCGAGCTGGTGTTCACCCGGCTGCACGCCGGCGGCAAGTTCGACAAGGGCAGCGGCGGCGCCTACAGTTTTTCGGGGGGCCTGCACGGTGTGGGGGTGAGTGTCACCAATGCACTTGCCACCCGACTGGAAGCCACCTCCTACCGCGACGGCATGGTGGCCCGCATGGTGTTCGAAGC
This sequence comes from Burkholderiaceae bacterium, assembly GCA_044348035.1. Classification (GTDB taxonomy): domain Bacteria; phylum Pseudomonadota; class Gammaproteobacteria; order Burkholderiales; family Burkholderiaceae_C; genus CAISIP01. The sequence continues at coordinate 1,216 of JBIKTP010000359.1, read as the reverse complement.
CGGCGACGTCACCGAGCCGCTGGCGGTGCGCAAGGCCGCCGAGGGCGACCGCAAGACCGGCACCTCGGTCCGTGTCTGGCCGGACGCGAAGTATTTCGAGTCCCCGGCCCTGCCCATGCCCGAGCTGGTGCACCTGCTGCGCAGCAAGGCGGTGCTCATGCCCGGTGTCACCGTCACCCTGTTGGTCGAGAAGACCCGCGACACCCAGAGCTGGATCTACAAGGCCGGTCTGCGCGACTACCTCCTGCAGGCGCTCCCGGCCGATCCGGTCATCCCCTTGTTCGAAGGCGAGGCATTTGCCGATGCCAGCAGCGACAGCTTTGCCGAGGGGGAGGGCGCGCAGTGGTGCGTGGCCTTCACCGAAGACGGCAACCCGGTGCGCGAGAGTTACGTCAACCTGATCCCCACCAGCGCCGGTGGCACCCACGAAAGCGGCCTGCGCGATGGCCTTTTCCAGGCCGTCAAGGGTTTCATCGAGCTGCATGCACTCGCCCCCAAGGGGGTCAAGCTGCTGCCCGAGGATGTCTTTGCCCGGGCCAGCTATGTGCTTTCGGCCAAGGTGCTGGACCCTCAGTTCCAGGGCCAGATCAAGGAGCGCCTCAATTCCCGCGACGCGGTGCGGCTGGTGTCCGGTTTCGTGCGTCCGGCGCTCGAGCTGTGGCTCAACCAGCATGTCGACTACGGCCGCAAGCTGGCCGAACTCGCCATCCGGGCCGCCCAGACCCGCCAGAAGGCCGGCCAGAAGGTCGAGAAGCGCAAGGGCTCCGGCGTGGCGGTGTTGCCGGGCAAGCTCACCGATTGCGAGAGCCGCGACCTGGCCCACAACGAGGTGTTCCTGGTCGAGGGCGATTCCGCCGGCGGCAGTGCCAAGATGGGCCGTGACAAGGAAAGCCAGGCCATCCTGCCCCTGCGCGGCAAGGTGCTCAACACCTGGGAGGTCGAGCGGGACCGCCTGTTCGCCAACACCGAGATCCACGACATCGCGGTGGCCATCGGCGTGGACCCGCATGGCCCGAACGACACGCCGGACCTCTCCGGCCTGCGGTATGGCAAGGTGTGCATCCTCAGCGACGCGGACGTCGACGGCTCGCACATCCAGGTGCTGCTGCTGACGCTCTTCTTCCGGCACTTCCCCAAGCTCATCGAGTCCGGCAACGTGTACGTCGCCCGTCCGCCCCTGTTTCGCGTCGACGCACCCGCACGCGGCAAGAAGCCC
>JBIKTP010000358.1:0-4004 GCA_044348035.1 Burkholderiaceae bacterium | reverse complement strand
GGTTACGACGGGCCCATGCGGCCGGACCACGCGCCCACGATGGAAGGCGAGGACAACGCCAACCCGGGCTACATGGTGCGCGGGCAGATCTTTGCGGTCGGGTACATGAAGGGCCTGATCGACGCGGCGCGCGCGGGGCGCTAGTTCTGTTTCGTTGCGTGAAACACGGCTGAGCACGTGATCCGCGTGGTGAAACGCCTCAGCGCAAGGCCTTGCCGATCTGGATGCTGCTGGCGGTGCGGGCCAGTTCGCGGCCCATGCGGGTGAGGGTCTCCAGTGGCATCAGCTGCGACGGGCCCGAGATGCTGATGGCGGCCACAGCGCCGCCGTGCCCTGGCTCGCAGATCGCCGCTGCCACGCAGCGCGCACCGAGCTCGTTTTCCTCCATGTCCAGGGCGTAGTTGCGCTCCGCGCTGCGGGCGATCTCGTCCATGAAGCGGTCCCGGTTGGTGATGGTGTGCGGCGTGCGTGCCGTCATGCGGCGGGGCACGGTGCGGTCGAGTTCGGATTCGCCCAGGGTCAGCAGGATGGCCTTGCCCAGAGCCGTCGAGTGCAGCGGGTCGCGCTTGCCGATCATGGCCTCGGCATGCAGCAGCCGGCTGGAGCCCACCATGTCGATGTAGACGATCTCGCCGTTCTCAGGGATGCCGAGGTTGACGGTTTCGTTGAACTGGCGCTGCAGCCGCAGCATGGTCGGCTGTGCAATCTCGCGGATGCGCTCGGCATAGGCGGGCAGCGGGCGGGAGACGGCTACCCGTGGCCCGATCACATAGCGCTCGGTGCGTTCGTCAAAGCCCACGAATCCCGAGGCGCGCAAGGTGTAGAGGTAGCGAAAGGCGGTGGTCTTGGGCAGCGCGGTGCACGAGGCCAGGTCTGACAAGGTCATGGGCCCCTTGCTGGCGACCAGGGCATCGAGCAGCTGCATCGATTTGTGAACCGGTGTGACCACGTAGCGGCGATCAAGCGTCATTGCCTACTCCCCTGTTAGCCGGATCAATATACCCCATCGTGTTGCCAGGAAACACTTTTTCGGGCGAGTTCGAAGGGGCTTTGCGGGTTTTCCTGGGGGTGTGGCTGATGTAGCATGCGCCGACTCTAAGCCTGTCCGAGATCGTCGCACCATCCTCAGGAGACACCATGACCGCCATAGATCCCACCCAGCTGCACCACCTCAGCGCTGCCATCCTGTCCGATGTGATGGACAGCCTGGGCTTGCACAGGCGCGCAATGAAACCGTTCGTACGGCCGCTGGACGAGCGCCATGTGATGGTCGGGCGGGCGCGCACGGGGCTGTACATGCCGGCCTATGCCCTGCGGGAGGGGGAAAACCCCTACGAGGTCGAGATCGCACTGGTCGATGACCTGCGCCCGGGCGAGGTGGTCGTGCTGGCCTGCAATGGCCCCTCGGACCGCATCGCGCCCTGGGGCGAGCTGTTGTCCACGGCCTCCATGGCCCGCAAGGCGGCCGGTTGTGTCACCGATGGCCTGGTGCGGGATGTGCGCCAGATCCGCGAGATGAACTTCCCGGTGTTCCAGGGCGGCATCGGCCCCCTGGACACCAAGGGCCGCGCCCGCATGGTCGACCGCGACGTGCGGGTGGAGTGTGGCGGTGTCAGCATCGACCCGGGCGACATCGTGTTTGGCGATGTGGATGGTGTGGTGGTCATCCCGCGCTCCCATGAGCATGCGGTGCTGGGCAAGGCCATGGAGAAGGTCACCGGCGAGAACCATACCCGCGACGCCTTGCGCACCGGGGAGTCGCTGGCCTCGGTGTTCAAGCGCTTCGGCATCCTCTGACCCGCACAGCAGCATCTGACGCAGCCCAGCCATGCCCACACGCGCAGAAACCCTCTACGCCGCTGCCAGCCAGTACCTGCCTGGAGGCGTCTGCGCGTCGGCCCGCGCCAATGCCGCGATCGGGCGGCCGTTCTACGTGAGCCGCGGCGACGGTGCCTTGCTCTACGACCTGGATGGCAAGCCTTTTGTCGACATGTGCACCTCGCACGGTGCCTCGCTGCTGGGCCACAACCATGCCGGCATCAAGGCGGCGGTGCAGTCTGCGCTGGATATCGGCATCCTGTGCGCCAACGAGACCGAACATGCTGCGCGGCTGGCGCAGCGTGTCAGCGAGATGGTGCCATGTGCCGACATGGTGCGCTTCGCCGGCTCGGGCACCGAGACCGTCATGCATGGCTTGCGGCTTGCGCGCACGGCCACCGGCCGCACGAAATTCATCAAGTTCGAGGGGCATTTCCACGGGTATGCCGACGCGCTGAACTTCAGCGTCATGCCGCCGCTCGACCAGGCCGGGCCGGCGCACGCGCCCAGGGCCTTCGCCGAGTCCGCCGGCATGCCTTTGCAGGCGGCGGACGACCTGATCCTGGTGCCGTTCAACGACCCCGCCGCGCTGCAGGCGGCGTTCGACGCGCACGGTGACACGGTCGCTGCGCTGCTGATGGAGCCGGTCAACTACGACCAGGGCTGCATCGAGCCGCTGCCCGGCTTCACGGCCCTGTGCCGCAGCCTGTGCGATCGGCATGGCGCGCTGCTGTTCTTTGACGAAGTGCTGACGGCTTTTCGCATGGCGGCTGGCGGCGCGCAGCAGTATCTGGGCGTGACGCCGGACCTGTGCGTCCTGGGAAAGGCCTTCGGCGGCGGCATGCCGATCAGCGCGCTGGCTGGTCGGCGCAGCGTGATGCGGCACATCAAGCCGCTGGGCAGCAGCCAGATGAGCGGGACCTACCTCGCCCACCCGACGGCAGTGGCCGCGGCACTGGCAGCCCTGGAGGCGTACAGCGCGCCCGGTTTCTACGAGCGCCTGTCGGCCGTGAGCGCGCATTTCTATGCGGGCTTCGAGGCGCTGATCCGGCGCAGCGGCGTGGTGCTGCGTCTGCAGCATCTGGGGCCTCGCTGCGGCCTGTATTTCGGGGTGCAGGGGCCGGTCACCGATTACCGGCAGGCGGCCCGCAAGGACCATGCGGCCGAGCTGTGCTTCATCCGCGGATGCTTCGAGCGCGGCGTCTTCTTCCAGCCCTCGGCGCACCACGGCTTTTCTTCGGCCCACACCATCGCGCACATGGACCAGGTGCTGCAGGCGGTCGAGGGTGCCCTGGGCGATGTGCGCGTGATGCAGGGCGCCCGGTGATCGGCCGGGCCCTTGTTTCGCTCAGTGAAACGTCCGTTTGCAAAGGTCGGGGAGAGCAATGACTATGATTAAAAAGATGCGAATCGCGATCATCCACATCGGCCAGGAAACGAACGATTTCAACCCCGTTCCGACGACCCTGCGCGACTACGAGTCCTTCGGCATCGTCGAAGGCCCGGCCATCCTCGAGGCCTACAAGGGCGTCGGCGAGATCGGCGGTTTCGTCGACGAGATCCGGGCCAGCGGCCACAACATCGAGTTCGTGCCCATCGTGCGCGGATGGGCGGTTGCCGGTGGGCGCATCACCCAGGAGGCCTACCAGTTCTTCGAACAGAAGATCCGCCTCGGCCTGCAGGCTGCCGGCCCCATCGACGGGCTGTCGCTGCAACTGCATGGCGCCTGCGCGGCCGATGGCATCGACGATGTCGAAGGCGCGCAGCTCGAAACCTGCCGGGCGGTGCTGGGCCCGAATGTCCCGATCGTGCTCGGCCTGGACCACCACGGAAACGTCACGAAGAAGATGGTCGCGCTGGCCACCGCCATCGTCGGTCACCGTACCCAGCCGCACGACCCCTACGACACCGGGCGCATGGGGGCGCAGGTCATGCTGCGCATCCTGTACGAAGGCGCGAAACCCGTCACGGCATGGCGCAAGCTGCCGCTGCTCTCGCACCAGGAGCAGTTCCTGACGGCGCAGGGCCCAATGAAGACCTGGTTCGACCGGGCCCGCGCCGTCGAGGCGGACCGCCGCGTGCTGCAGGCCTCCAACTACCCGATGCAGCCCTGGCTCGACGTGGCCGAGGGCGGCTGGGCCACGGTGGTGTGCACCGACAACGACCGCGCGCTGGCAGAAAGGCTG
>JBIKTP010000018.1:0-11830 GCA_044348035.1 Burkholderiaceae bacterium | reverse complement strand
TTGGTCTGCATGTGAAACAGCCGCGACGCGTCGCCGTCACCAATCACCCGCGTCCAGAAGGGCATGACCTGCATGTAGCCGCGTGCGCCGACACTTGAAATGGCCCACCTGCGGAACGCGCTCTCGACTTGGATCAGACCGAGCACCAGAGTGGTATCCACCCCGGCCCGGCGACTCTCGTACCAGACAGTCTGCAGAAATTCCTTGCGGGTTTCCAGGTCCGCCTTGCGCCGGCGCAGGCGCTGGCTCATTTCGCCCAGCCAACGCAGATACCGCAGGCGCGACGCGGTGTCCTGGAACTCCGGCACGGGTGGCGCCTTGTTGGATATGGCGGCACTCAACGCCGTGCGCACGGAGTCGATCAGCGGCTCCTCGAGCTGCCCGCCGGCCAGGACCCTGCCAGGGGCCCACAAGCCAACGGCACCTGACAACAGGGACAGGAAGCACCGGCGGCGCATCAGGCAGACCCCGTTCTCATGGGCCGACCTCCGCGCTTCGCGCGAGCAGCTTGGGGCGGCCCGGCGCCGTGTGCATCAGACAACCTCCGTGCTTCGCACTGCGGTGCGAGCAGCTTGGGGCGGCCCGGCGCCGTGCTCATACCCCCCGTCGGCTCAGCAGGTGGGCGACCACCGCGTCGGCAGCGAGTCTGGTCGCCGCTGCATCGGTGCGGTGCTGGTACTCGACTTGTCCACCGTCCTTCAGGCCCCGGTCGCCGATCGTGATGCGGTGGGGGACTCCGATCAGTTCCCAATCGGCAAACATGGCGCCCGGTCGCTCGCCGCGATCGTCCAGGATGGCGTCCAGGCCGGCCGCCAGCAGTTCGGCGTAGAGACGCTCCGCCACTGCCTTCACCTCGGGGCTGCGGTCCGGACTGATCGGGCAGACCACGGCGGTGAACGGGGCGATGGCGTCCGGCCAGATGATGCCCCGCGCATCGTGGTTCTGTTCGATGGCCGCTGCCGGCAGCCGCGTGATGCCGATGCCGTAACAGCCCATTTCCATGAACTGCGGCTTTCCGTGGGTGTCCAGGAAGGTCGCGCCCATCGCCTGGCTGTATTTGGTGCCCAGGTAGAACACATGGCCCACCTCGATGCCACGCTCGATGGCCAGCACCCCCTTGCCATCCGGCGACGGGTCGCCGGCCAGCACGTTGCGCAGGTCCACCACCAGGTCGGGCTCGGGGAGGTCGCGGCCCCAGTTGACGCCGGTGTAGTGGAAGTCGGGTTCGTTGGCGCCGCAGATCCAGTCGGCCATCACGGCCACCTCGCGGTCCACCACGACCCGCACCGGCTTGCGCATGTTGATCAGCCCCAGGTAGCCGGGCTTGCAGCCGAAGTGTTCGTCGATCTCGGCCAGCGTGGCGAAGCGGAATCCGCCCTCCATGCCGGGGACCTTGTTCGCCTTGACTTCGTTGAGATCGTGGTCGCCGCGCAGCATGAACAACCAGACGGTAGTCTTCACGGTCTCGCCGTCCTGCCCCTTGTGTTCGGTGGCGAGCACCAGGGACTTGACGGTCTGCTGCAGCGGCACCTGCAGGTACTGCGCGACGTCGGCGCAGGTGCTCTTTCCGGGGGTGGCCGTCTTGGCCAGTGCCTGCTGGCTGGCGGGGCGCGCCGCCTGCGGCGCCAGGGCTTCGGCTTTCTCCATGTTGGCGGCATAGTCGCTGGCGGGGCAATAGACGATCGCATCCTCACCGGTGGCCGCAATCACCTGGAATTCCTCGCTGAGTTCCCCGCCGATCGCGCCGCTGTCCGCCGCCACGGCACGGTAGCGCAGGCCAAAGCGGTCGAAGATGCGCCGGTAGGCCTGCGCCATGGTTTCGTAGCTGCGCTTGGCGCCCTCTGCATCCCGGTCGAAGCTGTAGGCATCCTTCATGGTGAATTCACGCCCGCGCATCAGGCCGAAGCGCGGACGCCGCTCGTCCCGGAATTTGGTCTGGATCTGGTACAGATTGACGGGCAACTGCTTGTAGCTCTTGATGTCCTGGCGCGCGATGTCGGTCACGACCTCCTCGCTGGTCGGCTGCACGACATAGTCGCGGTCGTGGCGGTCACGGATGCGCAGCAGTTCAGGGCCCATCTTGCTGAAGCGCCCGGTCTCCTGCCAGAGCTCCGCGGGCTGGACCACCGGCATGGAGATCTCGATGGCACCGGCACGGTTCATCTCTTCGCGCACGATCGCCTCGACCTTGCGGATCACCCGCAAGCCCATGGGCATGTAGGTGTAGATGCCGGCGCCGAGCTTCTTGATCAGGCCGGCACGCATCATCAGCTGATGGCTGGCGACTTCGGCGTCTGCAGGCGCCTCCTTGAGCGTTGAAATGAAGAATTGCGAGGCTTTCATGGGGCAGATCGGGTGGGGAACGGTACCGAATCTATTGATCCACAGCAATCGCTGTGCATAATGGAAACAGTTTAGAAATTGGGGTTTGATTATGCTTGACCGGGACGGCTTTCGGCCCAATGTCGGCATCGTCCTGCTCAACCAGAAGAACCAGGTTTTCTGGGGCAAACGCATTCGCACCCACTCGTGGCAGTTTCCGCAAGGTGGCATAGACCGGGGTGAGACACCGGAACAGGCCATGTACCGCGAACTGCATGAGGAAGTGGGGCTCCAGCCGGAGCATGTCTGCGTCGTTGCCCGCACCCGGGACTGGTTGCGCTACGAGGTGCCGGAACGCTATATCCGCCGGGATGCGCGCGGCCACTACAAGGGACAAAAACAGATCTGGTTTCTGCTGCAGTTGGTGGGTTACGACTGGGACCTGAACCTGCGCGCCACCGACCATCCCGAATTCGACGCCTGGCGCTGGAATGACTACTGGGTGCCGCTGGACATGGTGGTCGAATTCAAGCGGGGCGTCTATGAAATGGCGTTGACCGAGCTCGCACGTTACTTGCCGCGCAACGAAGTACGAAGCCGCTACCTGCGACAGAGTGGCCGTGCCGAGCCGCACACCGGACCAGGCGCACTGCAGGGTGCTGGTTTCGAATTGCCACCTGGAGCCACCTTCGAGCCTGACCCCCAGACCAACCAGCCACAGCTTGGTGGATCGGAGCCGCATGCGGGTTAGTGTGGCATTGGCCTGCGCACTGATGCTGGTCACCAGCACGGCGAACGCACAACTGCGCGATGAGGATCCTGACTGGCGAGAGTCGGAAGTACCCGCGCCGCCCGACTTCGACACCGCCAGGGTGATCCAGCTCGACATGCCACGCCACCTGTCGGTCAGACTTGGCGTCGACCCTGGCACCCTGCGCATCACAGGCGATGGCATCGTGCGTTATGTCATGGTCGCGCAGTCCCCGGGCGGCACCGTGAATGCCACCTATGAGGGCATCCGTTGCCAGACCGCGGAGGTAAAGGTCTATGCCCGCTACACATCGGGCAAGGTCTGGAGCATGATCAGCCAGCCCGAATGGAAACCATTGCGCGACAACCAGCCGTCCCCGCATGCGCTGGCGTTTGCCAGGCAGGGCGCCTGTGACGGCCGCAACACCGTCATGCGTACGCCGCAAGCCATCGTGGACAAGCTCAAGACCGCCGAGCGTCTCTCCCTGCACAAATGACGCACACTGGCCAGGAGGTCAGCGGGTGATCACCAGGTTGTCCCGGTGGAGCATCTCGGGCTCCGCCGCATACCCCAGCAATCGCTCAAAATCTGCTGATGGCTTGCGGCATATCAGCCGCGCCTCGAAACTCGAGTAATTCGCCAGGCCACGGGCAAACTCGGCCCCCCCCTCCTCGCGCACCGCGATCACATCGCCACGCGAAAATTCACCCTCCACACCGGTCATGCCGATCGGAAGCAGACTCTTGCCCTCCTGGCGCAACTTGGCAGCGGCGCCTGCATCCACCGTGACGGCGCCACGAAGCTGAAGATGGTCGGCAATCCACTGCTTGCGGGCCTGGGTCTTCTGGGTCTGCGCCACCAGCAAGGTGCCAATGGATTCGCCGGCGCACAAGCGCTGCAGAACGTCCGATTCGCGGCCCCAGGCAATGGCAGTCGAGGCGCCCGAGCCTGCCGCACGGCGGGCCGCCAGTATCTTGGTCAACATGCCGCCACGGCCGATGCTGGATCCGGCGCCACCGGCCATCAGCTCGAGGGCGGGATCACCCGCAACGCCCCGATGCACGAATTCAGCGGAGGGATCCTTGCGTGGGTCCGCCTTATAGAGACCCTGCTGGTCGGTCAGGATGATCAGCACATCGGCCTCGACCAGATTGGCCACCAGGGCACCGAGGGTGTCGTTGTCTCCGAACTTGATCTCGTCGTTGACAACGGTGTCGTTCTCGTTGATGACCGGCAGGACGCCCAGCTTGAGCAGGGTCAGCAGCGTGGTCCGCGCGTTGAGGTAACGCTCGCGGTCTGCCAGATCCGCATGGGTCAGCAGCACCTGGGCGCTGCCCAGCCCATGCTCGCGCAACTTGGACTCGTACATCTGGGCCAGCCCCATCTGTCCGACTGCGGCCGCAGCCTGCAATTCGTGGACCTGGTGTGGCCGCGTGGCCCAACCAAGGCGCTTCATGCCTTCGGCAATCGCACCGCTGGACACCATCACCACCTCCCGGCCGTCACGCACCAGTTCCGCCAACTGGCGTGCCCACTCGCCGATGGCACGCTCGTCAAGTCCGCGCCCCTCGTTGGTCACCAGGCTGGAGCCCACCTTGACGACAATGCGCCGCGCATCCCGCATGACGTTCGACAACCGGTCTGTGGACATGATTGACAAGGGCAGTAGTTCCTGGGTGGCAGGGGAAACGAAAGGCAGTTTGCCAGCGACCTCAGGCTGGAGCATCCAGCGCGAAACGCAGATCGACCGGTGCCGGCGGCGCCTCCAGCACCTGCTGCGCGTGCACATGCTGGTAGACCGCCTTCACCAGGGCATCGCAACCCTGGTGATTGAGCGCGGAGATCTCGAAAACCGGCCCCTTGAACCGCAGGCGACGCACGACGTCCTTGACGCGTGCCTGGCGTTCCTGCTCCGGGACCATGTCCAGCTTGTTCAGGACCAGCCATCGCGGCTTGCGGAACAGGCCCTGATCGTATTTCTTCAGCTCGTTGACGATCGCCCGGGCCTGCACCACCACGTCGACGCTGTCGTCGAAGGGCGCCATGTCGACCACATGCAGCAGCAAGCGCGTGCGCTGCAGGTGCCGCAGAAACAGATGACCCAGACCGGCGCCCTCGGATGCCCCCTCTATCAGGCCCGGCAGGTCAGCCACCACGAAACTCTGCTCCGGGCCGACCCGCACCACCCCAAGATTCGGGTGCAGCGTGGTGAACGGATAGTCGGCGATGCGCGGCCGGGCATTGGAGATGGCCGTGATGAGAGTCGACTTCCCTGCGTTGGGCATGCCGAGCAAGCCAACATCGGCGAGTACCTTCAGTTCCAGCTTCAGGCTCTTTTTCTCGCCCGGCCAGCCGGGTGTCTTCTGCCGCGGCGCCCGGTTGATGGCGCTCTTGAAGCGCATGTTGCCGAACCCGCCGTCTCCGCCCTTGGCGATGGTGATCACATCGCCGGGCGTGAGCAACTCGTACAGGATCTCCCCCGTCTCGGCATCGGAAATGATGGTCCCCACCGGCATCTTGAGCGTGATGTCGTCGCCTGCCGCTCCGAACATGTCGGAACCCATGCCATGTTGCCCGCGCTTGGCATCATGGCGGCGCGAGTAGCGGTAGTCCACCAGGGTGTTGAGGTTGGGGTCAGCCACCGCGAACACATGCCCGCCACGCCCGCCGTCCCCCCCGTTCGGGCCACCGAACTCCTTGTATTTCTCGTGCCTGAACGAGACGCAGCCCGCCCCGCCATCTCCGGCAGAGATGTCGATGAAAGCTTCGTCAACAAATTTCATGGTAGGACCGCTGCAAACCTGGCCGCCCAGGACGGGCAACTGCAAGCGTTATAAACGAAAAACCCCGCGCATCGCGCAGGGTCTGGTGCCGGAGCGGGTTCTGAATCAGACCGGCGTGATGCTCACCGTGTGCTTGTTCAGGGCGCCCTTGATGGCAAAGGACACCTTGCCGTCCGTCAGGGCGAACAGGGTGTGGTCCTTGCCGATGCCGACATTGGTGCCGGGGTGGAACCGGGTGCCGCGCTGGCGCACGATGATCGCGCCGGCCGTGATGGCCTCACCACCAAAGGCCTTCACACCCAGCATCTTGGGATTGGAATCGCGCCCGTTTCGCGTAGAGCCGCCGCCTTTTTTCTGTGCCATGTTTCTCTCCAATCAATCGGGGCCGGTGTTCCGGCGCCCAGTGTGCCTTCAGCCTGCGATGGCCCCGATTTGCAATTCGGTGAACTGCTGACGATGCCCCTGACGCTTCTGGTAATGCTTGCGACGGCGCATCTTGAAGATGCCGACCTTGTCATGCTTGCCATGGGCCAGGACTGTGGCTGTGACTGTTGCGCCGGATACCAGGGGGGTACCGACCCGGATGTCTGCGCCGTTTCCGACGGCAAGAACCTGATCGATGACAATCTCCTGGCCTACATCCGCAGCAATCTGTTCTACTTTGATTTTTTCGCCGGCAGCAACACGATACTGTTTGCCACCGGTTTTTATGACCGCGTACATATGAACCTCTTCAATTGAACTGCACGAACGAAATTTCGCACAGCCCGCGAGTGTAGCACGGCATAGCTTGAATATGCCCCCCGGCAACTACCTGCGAGCCCCCTGGACGCAGCCACCCGGCTACCGCTTCCTATAATCGGCGAAACCCGTCCGGTCACCCATCTTGCAAACCCAATCCCCTTCCAACAAGGTCCCGACGCTGTCGATCATCGCCGACGAGATGCGCGAGGTCGATGCCGTGATCGCCAGGCGCCTGGAGTCCGGAGTGCCACTGGTGGGCAGCGTATCGCGCTACATCATCGCCGCTGGCGGCAAGCGCTTGCGCCCAGCCTTGTTGCTGCTGACCTGCGGCGCCCTGAACTACCGGGGCGAGCAGCGCTTCAACCTCGCAGCTGTGGTCGAATTCATACATACTGCCACCCTGCTGCATGACGATGTCGTCGACGACTCGGTCATGCGTCGCGGAAATGCAACAGCCAACGAAACCTTTGGCAACCCCGCCAGCGTGCTGGTGGGCGACTTCCTTTACTCCCGCGCCTTCCAGATGATGGTCGAAGCCAGGAACATGCGCATCATGGAAGTACTGGCAGACGCCACCAACGTGATCGCGGAAGGCGAAGTCCTGCAGTTGATGAACATGCACAACGCCGCGATCGACGAAGCCGGGTATCTGCATGTGATCCGCTCCAAGACGGCGAAGTTGTTCGAAGCCAGTTCCCGGGTGGGCGCCATCCTCGCGGATGCCTCCCCAGAACTCGAAGAGGCCAGTGCCCAATACGGCCAGGCCCTGGGCACCGCCTTCCAGGTGATCGATGATGTGCTCGACTATGCAGGTGACGCCGCCGTGATGGGCAAGAGTCTGGGCGACGACCTTCGCGAAGGCAAAGCCACGCTGCCTCTGATCTCCGCCATGCAGCGCGGGAGTGCCAGCCAGCGTACCGTGATCCAGGGAGCCATCGAGACCGGCGCCGTCGACATGCTCGAGGAAGTCATCACGATCGTCCGGGAGACCGGTGCCCTGGAGTTCTCTCGCCGGGCGGCAGCCCACGAAGCCCAGCGCGCGATGGCCGCCGCGCAACGCCTTCCTGCCGGGCCGCATGCAAGCTGTTTGATACAATTGGCCGATCAGCTTTTGGGCCGTGACAACTGACGCCATCACCGGTGTCGTTCGGCCAGAATCGGGGTGTAGCTTAGCCTGGTAGAGCGCTACGTTCGGGACGTAGAGGCCGGAGGTTCGAATCCTCTCACCCCGACCACGCATTTGTGTTGTCATTGAACCTTCCCCGCTCGACTTCGTCCGCCTTTCGATTTACATCGTCTGGCCAATCGGAGATGATTAGGCGCTCAGCCAACGCCACAGTACATTTTTAGGTCATGTCCGCCGTCGATACAGCCAACCGGGAACCCAGCAACATTGCCTTGCCCGGCCTGGGTCGTGCACTGATTCTGGCCGGCAAGCTGGGGCAAAAGTCCGCCGAAGACATCTACCGCAAGGCGTCCACCGCACGCACCAGTTTCATTGCCGAGCTCACCGGCTCTGGCGCCGTGTCGGCCTTCGACCTGGCGCACACCATGTCCTCCGCTTTCGCAGCGCCGCTGGTCGACCTGGACGCCATCGATACGCAGAGGCTGCCCAAAGGCCTGCTGGACGCCAAGATCTGCCAGTCCTACCGCGTCGTGGTGCTCAGCAAGCGGAGCAACCGCCTGACCGTCGCCACCGCCGATCCGTCGGACCAGGAAGCGGTCGAGAAGATCAAGTTCGCCACACAGCTCGGCGTCGACTGGGTCATTGCCGAATACGACAAGCTGCTCAAGCTGGTGGAAGTCAATACCGCCACGGCCGCCGAAACGATGGAAGAGATCATCGGTGGCGAATTCGAATTCGACGAAACCGCGGTGGACGGCGTCTCGGAAAACGAACAAACCGCCGTCTCCGAGGTTGAAGATGCACCGGTCGTCAAGTTTCTGCACAAGATGCTGCTGGACGCCTTCAGCATGCGGGCTTCCGACCTGCATTTCGAGCCCTACGAACATACGTACCGCGTACGCTTTCGCATCGACGGAGAACTGCGCGAGATCTCGGCGCCTCCCATTGCAATCAAGGAGAAGCTCGCCTCCCGCATCAAGGTGATCTCGAAGATGGACATCTCCGAGAAGCGAGTGCCCCAGGACGGCAAGATGAAGCTCAAGGTCGGGCCCAACCGGGTCATCGACTTTCGCGTCAGCACGCTGCCCACGCTGTTTGGCGAAAAGATCGTGGTCCGTATCCTCGATCCGAGCAGTGCCAAGCTCGGCGTCGACGCGCTCGGCTACGAGCCCGAGGAAAAGAAACGTCTGCTTGATGCCATCGGGCGACCCTACGGCATGATCCTTGTCACGGGCCCGACAGGTTCCGGCAAGACCGTGTCGCTCTACACCTGCCTGAACCTGCTCAACAAGCCGGGGGTGAATATCGCCACGGCCGAAGACCCCTCGGAAATCAACCTGCCCGGGGTGAACCAGGTCAACGTCAACGAAAAGGCCGGACTGACCTTTGCGGCAGCGATGAAGTCCTTCCTGCGCCAGGATCCGGACATCATCATGGTGGGCGAGATCCGCGACCTGGAAACCGCCGACATCGCGATCAAGGCCGCGCAGACAGGCCATCTGGTCCTGTCGACACTGCACACCAACGACGCGCCCACCACGCTCACGCGCATGCGCAACATGGGCATCGCGCCGTTCAACATCGCGTCCAGCGTCACCCTGATCACTGCCCAGCGCCTGGCCCGCCGACTGTGCACCAGTTGCAAGGCCCCGGTCGACGTTCCCGAAAAGGCCCTGCTCGATGCCGGCTTCAAGGCCAGCGAGATCGACGGCACCTGGATGGCCTACCGGCCTGTTGGCTGTTCGTCCTGCAATAGTGGCTACAAGGGGCGGGTCGGCATCTACCAAGTGATGCCGGTCAGCGAAGAAATCCAGCGCATCATCCTGCGTGACGGAAGTGCGCCGGACATCGCCGCGCAGGCGGCCAAGGAAGGTGTCGACTCCCTGCGTCGCTCAGGCCTGAAAAAAGTGAAGCTGGGGCTGACTTCTCTGGAAGAAGTGCTCGCGGTCACCAACGAGTAAGAGAAGGGATCCAGAGGACCATATGGCTACTGCGAAGCCGAAAGGCACCAAGGAAGCGGTCTACGAGTGGGAAGGCAAGGACCGCAACGGCAAGCAGGTGCGTGGCGAGATCCGGGCTGTCGGCGAAAACCAGGTCCTCGCGGCGCTTCGGCGCCAGGGTGTCACCCCCGGCAAGGTCAAGAAGCGTCGCACCAGCGCTGGCGGCGCCATCAAGCCCAAGGACCTCGCCATCTTCACACGGCAGCTCGCCACCATGATGAAAGCCGGCGTGCCGCTGCTGCAGGCTTTCGACATCGTCGGGCGCGGGAATCCGAATCCGCGGGTGACCAAGCTGCTCAACGATGTCCGCACCGACGTCGAGACCGGCACCTCGCTCAGCGTGGCGTTCCGCAAGTTTCCGATGTACTTCGACAACCTGTACTGCAATCTGGTCGAGGCTGGCGAATCGGCCGGTATCCTGGACCAGTTGCTCGACCGGCTGGCGGTCTACATGGAGAAGACCGAGGCCATCAAGTCCAAGATCAAGTCGGCCCTGATGTACCCGATCTCGGTGCTGGTGGTGGCCTTCGTGGTGGTGGCGGTGATCATGATCTTCGTGATCCCCGCCTTCAAGGAAGTCTTCTCCAACTTCGGCGGCGAACTGCCGGTGCCGACCCTGGTGGTGATTGCCATGAGCGAGTTCTTCGTCCAGTACTGGTACCTGATCTTCGGCGGCCTGGGCGGCGGCGCCTATTTCTTCATGGAAGCCTGGAAACGCAACGAGAAGATGCAGCACGTGATGGACCGCATCATGCTCAAGCTGCCGGTATTCGGGGTCCTGGTCGAGAAATCCTGTATCGCGCGCTGGACGCGCACCTTGTCCACCATGTTCGCTGCCGGTGTTCCCCTGGTCGAAGCACTCGACTCCGTGGGTGGCGCATCAGGCAATTGGGTGTTCGAGCGCGCCACCCTCAAGATCCAGCATGAGGTGTCCACCGGCACGGCGCTGACCGTCGCCATGACGAATGCGAACCTGTTCCCGTCCATGGTGCTCCAGATGTGCTCCATCGGGGAGGAATCGGGCTCGATCGACCACATGCTGGCCAAGGCAGCCGACTTCTTCGAATCCGAGGTCGATGACATGGTGGCGGGCATCTCCAGCCTGATGGAGCCCATCATCATCGTGATCCTGGGTACGGTCATCGGCGGCATCGTGGTGGCCATGTACCTGCCGATCTTCAAACTCGGGGCCGTGGTCTGATGCTGGGCTCGGCGGTCGCCGACGTGGCGGCCTTCGGTGTTCTCGGGCTGCTTATCGGCAGCTTCCTCAACGTCGTGATCCACCGCTTCCCCAAGATGCTGGAGGCCGAGTGGGCCGACAACTGTGCCGAGCTGGCAGGCAAGGAGCCTGCCGCGCGCCCGGCCTTCAACCTCATGCGGCCGGCTTCGAGCTGCCCCAGCTGCAAGCACCAGATCCGCTGGTACGAGAACATCCCGGTGCTCAGCTACCTGTTCCTGCTGGGCAAGTGTTCGAACTGCGGCGCCTCGATCAGCCTGCGCTACCCGGCTGTCGAGCTGGCGACTGGCTTCTTCTTCGTCCTTGCGGCCCTGCACCACGGCCTGACGCCGGCTGGGTTCGCCTGGGCGGCTTTCGCCAGCCTGCTGATCGCCCAGTTCTTCATCGATTTCGACACCAAGTTTCTGCCCGACGACCTCAACTACCTGATCCTCTGGGGCGGTCTCCTGGCCGCACTGCTGCACCTCACTCCGGTGCCCGTCACCTCGGCCGTCTGGGGCGCCGCACTCGGCTACCTGAGCCTGTGGACGGTCTACCAGGTCCACCATCTGCTGACCGCAAGGCATGGCATGGGGCATGGCGACTTCAAGCTGCTGGCGGGCCTGGGCGCCTGGTTTGGCGCCGAGCATCTCGTGGCCTTGATCCTGCTGTCGTCGGTGGTGGGCTCCATCATCGGCGGGACGCTGCTGGTGGCAGGCCGCGTGGCCAACCGCCACATCCCGATCCCCTTTGGCCCCTTCCTGGCTGGTGCCGGTCTGGTCGCCATGGCCTTTGGCCCGGGGCGGCTGGAGCAGCTGGTGCCCTTCGCGTTTCCCTTCTCCGCGCTGGCCCGCTGAATGCCATGGTCCGTGTGGGCTTGACCGGGGG
>JBIKTP010000357.1:0-4008 GCA_044348035.1 Burkholderiaceae bacterium | reverse complement strand
GGTGCGCGGCATCGAAGTGGTGCTGACCCGTGCCCAGGCTGCCGAGCGGTTCGAACTGCCGACCGACCGCATCGGGGACCTGGTGGTGGTGTCGGAGCGCTTCACCGTGATCGGCACGTCGGCGGCTCGCCATGACCTGAGCGCCCTGGAGGTGCCGCTGCGCTCGCACGGCGGCATCAGCGAACAGCGCGTGCCGCTGATCGTGAACCGTCCGCTGCCCGGCCTGGACATGGGCCGGCGGTTTCGCAACTTCGACGCATTCGACCTCGCGCTGAACTACGCGCAATGACCCACCCGCAACCGGGCACCACGCATCACCCAGGCAGGAACACCATGATCAACCAGTTCATCCTCGACCACCAGCTCGATGCCATGCGCATCGCAGGCCGCAAGGTCGGCGCCGGTCGCAGCGCAGAACGCGCCATCGCGGTGTTCAACCCCTTTACCGGGCAACAGATCGGCAGCGTGCCCAAGGCCACGCTCGAAGAGGTGCGCGAGGCCTTTGCCATCGGCGCCGCGTACAAGCCCACATTGACGCGTTTCGAGCGCGCTGCCATCCTCAACCGCGCGGCGGCCATCAGCACCCGGCGCATCGACGAGGTCGCCGCCCTGATCTCCGCCGAGGCCGGGCTGTGCATGAAGGACGCGATCTACGAAGCCGGCCGCGTCAGCGACGTGTTCCTGTTCGGCGCCAACGAGGTGCTGAAGGACGACGGCCAGATCTTCAGCTGCGACCTCACCCACCACGGCAAGAAGCGCCGCGTCTTCACGCAGCGCGCGCCGCTGCTGGGCGTGATCACCGCCATCACGCCGTTCAACCATCCGGCCAACCAGGTGGCGCACAAGGTCGTGCCCAGCGTGGCCACCAACAACCGCATGGTGCTCAAGCCCTCGGAGAAGGTGCCGTTCTCGGCCATCCTGTTTGCCGACATCCTGTACGAGGCCGGCCTGCCGCCCGAGATGCTCAGCGTGGTGACCGGCGACCCGCGCGAGATCGCCGACGAACTCATCACCCACCCGCAGGTCGACCTGGTCACCTTCACCGGCGGTGTGGCGATCGGCAAGTACATTGCGGGCAAGGCCGGTTACCGGCGCATGGTGCTGGAACTGGGCGGCAACGACCCGATCATCGTCATGGAGGACGCCGACATCGACGAGGCCTCCACGCTGGCAGTGACCGGCTCCTACAAGAACTCCGGGCAGCGATGCACGGCCATCAAGCGGATGCTGGTGCACGAGGCCGTGGCCGACCGGTTCGTCGAACTGGTGGTGGCCAAGACCCGCGCCTGGACCTTCGGCGACCCGAGCGACAAGACGCTGGACATGGGCACCGTGATCGACGAGCCGGCGGCGAAGTTCTTCGAGTCGCGCGTGAACGAGGCCGTCGCCCAGGGCGCCAGGCTGCTGGTCGGCAACCAGCGCCGCGGTGCGCTGTACGCGCCCACGGTGGTGGACCAGGTGCATCCGGACATGCTGCTGGTCAAGGAAGAGACCTTCGGTCCGGTGTCGCCGATCATCCGGTTCAAATCCATCGACGAGGCGATCCGGATCTCCAACGGTACGGCCTATGGCCTGTCCAGCGCCGTGTGCACCAACCGGCTGGACTACATCACCCGCTTTGTCAGCGAGCTGGAGGTGGGCACCGTGAACGTGCGCGAGGTGCCGGGTTACCGGCTGGAACTCACCCCCTTCGGCGGCATCAAGGACTCCGGCCTGGGCTACAAGGAAGGGGTGCAGGAAGCGATGAAGAGCTTCACCAACCTCAAGACCTACTCGCTGCCATGGGCGTGAAACCTGCCGCCCCGGCTGACAGCACGGCCCTGGCAACCAGGACCCCTGCTTGACCCTCACCTGGCCGGTCTTCCTTGCCGTGCTGGGCGGCGCGCTGCTGCACGCGTCCTGGAACGTGCTCGTCAAGTCGAGCGACGACAAGGCGCTGGACACGGCCTTGATCCACCTGCTGGGCTCGCTGGTGGCGGTACCGCTGGTGCTGTGGGTCGGACTGCCTCCCGCTGCCGCCTGGCCCTTCCTGCTGATGTCGCTGGTGATCCATGTGGGCTACTACACCGCACTGGCAGGCGCCTACGAACATGGCGACATGGGGCTGACCTACCCGCTGATGCGCGGCCTGGCGCCGCTGCTGGTGGCCATTTCCGCCAGCTTCGTGCTCGGCGAGACCTTGTCGCCCGGCGGCTGGATCGGCGTGCTGGCCATCAGTGCCGGCGTGCTGACGCTGGGCCTGAGCGCGCAGGCGCTGGCCGCGCCCAAGGCGGTGGCCTTCGCGCTGGCCAATGCCGTGACCATCATGCTCTACACCCTGGTCGATGCGCAGGGTGTGCGCACGGGGGGCAACGCGCTGCAGTACGTGGCGACGCTGTTCATGCTCGACGGCTGGCCCTTCGCGCTGCTGGTGTTCCTGCGGCGCCGGGGCAAGGTGCTGGCCTATGCACGCCAGCGCTGGCCGCTGGCGCTGGGCGGCGCCATCGCGTCGCTGGGGTCGTATGGCATTGCCCTGTGGGCGATGACGCAGGCGCCGGTGGCGACGGTCTCGGCCTTGCGCGAGACCTCGGTGCTGTTCGGCGCGCTGCTGGGTGTGTTCCTGCTGAAGGAGGCCTTCACGCTGCGCCGGGCGGTCGCCACCTGCGCCATCGTGGCGGGTGCCATGGCCTTGCGGCTGGCGTAAGCGCACAATGGCCACCCCACGAACTGCACCGACCCCAGGACACCAACGCTCCATGGACCCGTCCAGCCACCCCGCCCCCCCCTCTGCCGCACAGGCCCTGTTCGGCCCGTCCGGCCGCTGGTCGCTGGAGCCGGTGGCCGCCTGGCTGTTGACGCGGGGGCGCCACATCACCGAGCCGCGCGCCTTCCTGGGGGCGCTGGTGGAGCAGCTCGATGCCGTGGATGCGCATGTCGACCGTGTGCGCATCTCCAGTTCCACGCTGCATCCACAGCTGGCGGCGCTGGGGATCAGCTGGTCGCGCGGAGAAAGCGTGCAGCTGTGGAGCGGGGAACACGGTGTGCAGCTGTCCGACGCCTACCGGGGCAGCCCGATGGAGCACCTGCAGCAGCAGCGGCGCATGCTGCACCAGAGAATCGCCGAGCAGCCGGATGGCGACGAACACCCGATCTGGCAGGATCTGCGCACCGCCGGCATGCGGGACTACCTGGCGCTGCCGATGGAGCTGGGGTCCGGCCGCCAGAACGCGCTGACCCTGGCCACCCGCGACCCCGCCGGATTCGATGACGGGGACATCGCGCGGCTGACCGCGCTGGCCAACCTGCTCGCTCCGCTGGTGGAGCTGATGGTGGGCCGGCGCACCACCCTGGGCCTGCTCGAGACCTTCGTCGGCAAGCGCATTGGCGAGCGCATCCTGCAGGGGCAGGTCAAGCGTGGCGATGGGGAGGTGATTTCAGCCGCCTTCTGGTACTCCGATCTGCGCGGGTTCACCGCCCTGAGCGAAACACTGCCGACGGAGCAGCTGCTCAAGCTGCTCAACGACTACTTCGAGTACTGCGCAGCGGCCGCCGCCTCGCGCGGCGGCGAGATTCTGCAGTTCATTGGCGACGCCATCCTGATCGTGTTCGAGATCGCCGAACCGCAGCGCTCCCGGCAGGTCTGCGCGGCAGCACTCGATGCGGCGATCGATGCCTTCGACAGCATCGCGGTGGTCAACAACCGCCGTCGCCGCGCGCGCCAGCCTGTGATCGAGTTCGGCCTCGGGCTGCACCTGGGCACCGTGACCCACGCCAATGTCGGCGCGCCGGACCGTCTGGCGTTCAACGTGATCGGGCCCGCCGTCAACATGACGGCCCGGATCCAGTCCCTGACCAAGGAGCTGCAGATTCCGCTGCTGATGTCGTCCGATTTCGTGCAGCAGGTCGACCGCCCTGTGGTCAGCGTGGGCTACCACGCCATGCGTGGCATCGGGCACTCGCAGGAGCTGTTTCAGCTCAAGCCGGAATGAGCCCGGGCGCCCGGGCGATTGCGCCGACCCGGCTGCCATA
>JBIKTP010000356.1:0-4010 GCA_044348035.1 Burkholderiaceae bacterium | reverse complement strand
GCGGGCATCCTGCCCGACGTGATGCCGCTGGCCAAGGGGCTGGGCTCCGGCGTGCCGATAGGCGCTGTCGTGGCCGGCCCGAAGGCCGCAGGCATCTTCCAGCCAGGCAACCATGGCACCACCTTCGGAGGCAACCCGCTGGCGATGCGGGCCGGCGTCGAGACCATCCGCATCATGGAGGAAGACGGCCTGCTGGCCAATGCCGCGCGGACCGGCGAACACCTGCGCGCTGCCCTCACCCGCGCGCTGGCCGAAGAGATCGCCGTCGGCAGTGTGCGCGAGCTGCGCGGCCAGGGCCTGATGATCGGCATTGCGCTTTCCAAGCCCTGCGGCGCCCTGGTGGGCCAATGCGCCGACAACGGCCTGCTGATCAGCGTGACCGCCGATTCGGTGGTGCGCCTGTTGCCCCCGCTGATCATGACCCAGGCCGAGGCCGACGAGGTGGTGGCTATCCTGTGCCCCCTGATCCGGAAGTTTCTGGCGGCGGCGCCATGAAGCACTACCTGCAGTTCAGCGACCTGAGCGCCGACGAGTACGCCTACCTTTTTGCGCGCGCGGCGCTGATCAAGCGCAAGTTCAAGGCCTACGAGAAGCACCACCCGCTGGCGGACCGCACGCTGGCCATGATCTTCGAGAAGGCATCCACCCGCACCCGGGTCAGCTTCGAGGCCGGCATGTACCAGTTGGGCGGCAGCGTGGTGCACCTGACCACCGGCGACAGCCAGCTCGGCCGTGCGGAACCGATCGAGGACAGCGCCAAGGTGATCAGCCGCATGGTCGACCTGGTCATGATCCGCACTTTCGAGCAGACCAAGATCGAACGCTTTGCCGCCCACTCGCGGGTGCCGGTGATCAACGGGCTGACCAACGAGTTCCACCCCTGCCAGATCCTGGCCGACATCTTCACCTTCCTCGAGCACCGCGGCTCGATCCAGGGCAAGACCGTGGCCTGGGTGGGGGACGGCAACAACATGGCCAACACCTGGCTGCAGGCCAGCGAGATCCTGGGATTCAAGGTGCATGTGAGCACGCCCAGCGGCTACGAAGTCGACCAGTCCGTCGCCGGCATCCGCTCCAGCGACAGCTACCGGGTGTTCAAGAGCCCGCTGCAGGCCTGCGCCGGCGCCGATCTGGTGACGACAGACGTCTGGACCAGCATGGGTTATGAAGCCGAGAACGAGGCGCGCAAGAAGGCGTTTGCCGACTGGTGCGTCGACGCCGAGATGATGGCTGCCGCCAAGCCGCAGGCCCTGTTCATGCATTGCCTGCCGGCCCACCGCGGGGAGGAGGTCGAGGCGGATGTCATCGACGGGCCGCAGTCGGTCGTGTGGGACGAGGCCGAGAACCGCATGCATGTGCAAAAGGCCCTGATGGAATACCTGCTGCTCGGCCGGCAGGCGTGAGCGGCACCCAGCCTGATACACCGCCAGACTGCCGCACCTGCGGCGCCTGCTGCGCCTGCTTTCGGGTCGATTTTCATGCCTCGGAACTGTTGTCCGAGGGGGGCACGGTGCCGGATGGCCTGAGCGTCACGGTGACCGGCACCACCATGCGCCTGCGGGGCACCGACCATGTGCCGGCACGGTGTGCGGCACTGGGTGGCGTGATCGGCGCGCAGGTGTCCTGCGGCATCTACGAATGGCGGCCCTCGCCTTGCCGGGAGCTGGAAGCCGGCAGCGCAGCCTGCCTGCGCGCCCGCCAGCGGCACGGGCTCGCAGCCAGCCCCTGAGCCTCGGGTAAGCTTCGCCTTCCAGCAACACCTGAAGGAGAACCCCATGCCGACACCCGTTCGCGCCAGCAGCACCCCCTACGCCACCCCGGTCGAGGCCGGCAAGGACTACTGGTGGTGCTCCTGCGGCCAGAGCAAGAAGCAGCCCTTCTGCGACGGCTCGCACCGCGCCGCCGGCGAGTTCACGCCGATCAAGTACACCGCCACCGAGAACACCACCGTCTATTTCTGCGGCTGCAAGGCCAGTGGCGCGTCGCCCCTGTGCGACGGCAGCCACCGCAAGCCGGTCTGAACACTGCCGCCAGGCCCCGGCGCACGCCGCTGCGGCGGCCTCAGGAAAGGGCCGGTGCCAGCAGGCGGGCTGCCTCGCTGGCCGCCACCTGCCCCTCGTCGGTCGGGATGACCCACACCTCGACACGGCTGTCGGGCGCATGGACGGCAGCCACCGCCTCGCCACCCGCCTGCCGGTTGCGCACCGGGTCGATGACCACACCCAGGTGGGCCAGGCGCTGACAGACCTCCTGGCGCAACACCGCATCGTGTTCGCCGATGCCGCCACTGAATGCGAGCAGGTCCAGCCCGCCGATGCAGGCCACCAGCCCCCCCGACTCGCGCACCACGCGGTAGGTGAATTGGTCGATGGCCTGGCGTGCCATGGCAGAGTCGTCGGCACGCAGCCGGCGCATGTCGGCCGAAATGCCGGACACCCCCAGCAGACCGCTGCGCCTGTAGAGCAGGTCCTGCAGGCGGTCATGGTCCCAGCCCTGTTCCAGCAGGTACAACACGACGCCTGCGTCCAGGGCACCGGAACGGGTGCCCATCATCAGCCCGTCCAGCGCGGAGAACCCCATGGTGGTGGCCTGGCTGCGCCCGTCCAGGGCCGCACACAGGCTGGCCCCGTTGCCAAGGTGCGCCATCAGCACCCGGCCTGAAGCCCGCGGGCTCAGGCCGAGCAGGCGCGCCATCACATACTGGTAGGACAGCCCATGGAAGCCATACCGGCGCACACCCAGGGCCCGCACCGACTGCGGCAAGGCAAAGGCGCTGGCCACCTCCGGCATGCTGGCATGGAAGGCCGTGTCGAAACAGGCCACCTGGGGCAGGCCGGCAAAGGCGGCACGCAGCGCACGGATGCCGTCGAGGTTGTGCGGCTGGTGCAGCGGCGCCAGCGAGTTCAGCCGGCCGAGTTGCGCCAGCACCTCGTCGTCGACCTGCACGCTGCTGCGAAAGTGCTCCCCGCCATGGACCACGCGGTGCGCCACGGCCTCGATGGGCGGCAGCCCGGGCAAGGCGCCCAGCAACTGCTGCAGGGCGCGCAGCGCCAGCGCGAAGGGTTCGTCGCCCGGCGCAGAGGCCAGTATCTGCTCCCCCGGCGTGCCCTGGAAGCGCCAGCCCATGGAAGGACGCCCGCCCGGCTCCAGGCCCTGGATGCTGCCGGTCAGCAGTGCCGGCAGCACCTGCGCGCCCTGGCGCGGATGCACCGAGAACTTGAGCGAGGACGACCCCGCATTCACCGCCAGAATGGCCATGGCGCTGCCCGCTCAGGAGTTGCCGGCCGCAGCGCGGCGGGCCCGGTCCCGGCGCGCGCTGTGCGCCGCCAGCTTGGCCAGCAGGGCGGAAGCCGCCCGGTTCATCGGGCCGTCGGCACGGCTGGTCAGGGCGATCGGCACCGCCGCACCCAGCACCAGGCCGGAACCGGAGGCACCGGCCAGATACTCGAGCTGCTTGGCCAGCATGTTGCCGCTTTCCAGGTCGGGCACCGCCAGGATGTCGGCATCGCCCGCCACCCGGGACACGATGTGCTTGACAGCCGCCGCATGGCTGGAGATGGCATTGTCGAAGGCCAGCGGGCCGTCCACAATGGCGCCGCTGATCTGGCCGCGCTCGGCCATCTTGCACAGCGCAGCGGCGTCCAGCGTCGACGGGATCGCCGGGTTCACGGTCTCCACCGCCGACAGGATCGCCACCTTGGGCAGCTCGACGCCCAGGATGCGCGCCAGGTCCACCGCGTTCTGGATGATGTCGACCTTCTCTGCCAGGGTCGGGCGGATGTTCAGCGCCGCATCGGTGATCAGCAGCGGCTTGTGGTACATCGGCACGTCGAAACGGAACACATGCGACATGCGCCGGCCGGTGCGCAGCCGCGGCTGTTGCAGGATGGCATGGATCAGCTCGTCGGTGTGCAGGCTGCCCTTCATCAGCGCCTCGACCTGCCCGCCCGCGGCCAACTCGGAGGCGCGATCGGCCGCCGCGTGGCTGTGCGGCACGTCGATGATCTCGA
>JBIKTP010000355.1:0-4018 GCA_044348035.1 Burkholderiaceae bacterium | reverse complement strand
GGGAAGACCGTAGTGGTTCCGGATGTTGTGCACATGGCGCTCCAGATTCGCCAGGCCGCGGTCCAGGGCAGCCAGATCGGGCGTGTTGAGATCCCTGGCGTCGACACCCCCATGGTGCTTGAGCGCGCGCAAGGTGGCCACCACCACGGCGCAGTCCGGGCGCAGTCCGGACTTGCGGCACTTGATGTCGATGAACTTCTCGGCTCCCAGATCGGCGCCGAAACCGGCCTCGGTCACCACATACTCCCCCAGCTTGAGCGCGGCCTGGGTGGCGGTGACCGTATTGCAGCCGTGGGCGATATTGGCGAATGGTCCTCCGTGGATGATGGCCGGGTTGTTCTCCAGCGTCTGCACCAGGTTGGGCTTGATCGCGTCCTTGAGGAGCACGGCCATGGCGCCCTGCGCGTTCAGGTCGCGCGCGCGGACGGGCGTCTGGTCGCGGGTGTAGCCGACGATGATGTTGCCCAGCCTCTGCTTGAGGTCCTGGCGGGACGTCGCCAGACAGAAGATCGCCATGACCTCGGATGCCACCACGATGTCGAAGCCGTCCTCGCGCGGGAAACCGTTGCCGGGCCCGCCGAGCGCGACCACGGTCGAGCGCAAGGCCCGGTCGTTCATGTCCATGACGC
This sequence comes from Burkholderiaceae bacterium, assembly GCA_044348035.1. Lineage (GTDB taxonomy): Bacteria > Pseudomonadota > Gammaproteobacteria > Burkholderiales > Burkholderiaceae_C > CAISIP01. The sequence goes on along the minus strand of JBIKTP010000355.1, from coordinate 3,389 downwards.
GGCGCCAGACGATGCGCCGCGTGTCCAGGGCCAGCGCGTTGCCATGGTGGATGTGGTTGTCCACCAGCGCAGCGAGCAGGTTGTGCGCCAGAGCGATGGCATTGAAGTCGCCGGTGAAGTGCAGGTTGATGTCCTCCATCGGAACCACCTGCGCGTATCCGCCCCCGGCCGCGCCGCCCTTCATGCCGAATACCGGCCCGAGGGACGGCTCGCGCAGCGCGATCACCGTCCGCTTGCCGATCCGGTTGAGGGCATCGCCGAGGCCTACGGTCGTTGTGGTCTTGCCCTCGCCCGCGGGGGTCGGGCTGATGGCTGTGACAAGCACCAGTTTCCCGTTCGGGCCGGTCTGCCGGCTCAGCCAGCCGAGATCGATCTTGGCCTTGAAGCGGCCATACGGCTCCAGGGCCTCCAGGGGGATTCCCAGCCGCTCCTGCCCCACCTGGAGGATTGGAACGAGGCTGGCAGCCTGGGCGATCTCGATGTCGGAAAGTGCCACGGTATCTCCTTGTGATGAGGCAGTCGCCAGTTTATTGTGCCATCGGCGACCGGATCGATTGAACGATTTCGTTGTTTGTGATAGCCTCTGCCCGCCTTCCGACAAGGGCATGGCCAAAGCATCACGACAAATAGCAGGAGACACCCATGATTCGCCTTTTTCGCGCGCTTGCGCTCGTCTGTTCTGCCGCATTGCCGGCACTCTCGTTCGCCCAGGCAGCGCCCGACAAGCTGGTTGCGCTGAGCGCCGGCAACACGACACCGCTGGCACCGATCTACCTGGCAGAGACCCTCGGATACGCCCGGCAGGAGGGCCTCGACCTGACCGTCAAGACGGTGTTTGCGAATTCGCTGAATCTCGTGGTTGCTGGCGAAGGCGACCTGAGCGTCATCGGCGTGTCCTCGGCCCTGGTGCCCGTGCGCGAAGGCAAGGAGACCTCGATCGTCTACGCCATCAGCTCGGGGCTGGGCACCGGCTTCATGGCCGCATCCCCCAACGTGAAATCCATCGCCGATTGCACACGGGTGTCGACCTCGCGGGCCGGCTCGGCGGTGTTTTCATCGGCGATGGCCTACAAGACCACGGGCGGCGGCAAGTTCAACATCCTCGAACTCGGCGACGCCAACCAGATCGTTCCGTCGGTGCTGTCCGGCGGCAGCGACTGCGCAGTCAGCGCGCTCGCCGTGCTTCAGCCCGGGCTCGACCGGGGGCTGCAACTGCTGGTCGACCCGCGCAACCCCGCTACGGTTCCGCCGAACACGATCCAGAACACGATCAGCTCCGGCCTGTGGGGCATGAAGGCCAACCTGAACCAGAAGCGGCCTGCCATGGAGAAACTGATGCGCGCGCTCAAGCGGGTCGAGCAGTTCATCAAGACGGCCACACCGGAGCAGGTGGCAGCCGAACTCATCAAGCATCCGGACTTCAAGACCTTCCAGGCCGACGCGATCGCCAAGCAGGTGGTGGGCGAGAAGCTGTTCTGGTTCCCTGATGGCGGCTACATCCGCAACAGCGCCTGGCCCGGAACACTGGCCTACTACAAGTACGGGCTGCCCTTCATCGACGGGGCCAACAAGCTCTATTCCTGGGAAGAGCGGGTCGACATGTCCTACTGGATCACCGCCAATGGACAGCCTGCCAACCGGTAATCCCGTGCCGGCGCCACTGCCTGTTGGCAGGGTCCACTCCCGATGACCTCCCCCGTGGCTGGCCCGGCTGCCAGTGCCGGGGGCGCGCTGCTGAACGTCGACAAGGTGTCGTTCGCCTACCCGGGCGGCACGCAGGTGCTCGACAACATGTCCATTGCGGTGCCCCCCGGCTCCATCACCGGCGTCGTGGGGCCCAGCGGCTGTGGCAAATCCACCCTGCTGGCGCTGCTGGCAGGGCTGCTGCAGCCGGGCAGCGGTCGCATCGCCTGGTCACGCGACGACGCCCAACCCGCCAGGCATCCGCTGACCATGATGTTCCAGAAGGACACCCTGCTGCCCTGGCTCACGGTAGAGGACAACATCGGCCTGCATTTCCGGGTCTCGAATTCGCGGCTGGGCAAATCCGAACAGAAGGCCCGCATTGCCGAACTGGTCCACCTGGCCGGTCTGGATGGCGCCGAGCGGAAGTTTCCCTACCAGCTCTCGGGCGGCATGCGGCGGCGGACCGCCTTCCTGGCCTCGGTGGCGCCCCATCCGCGCACCCTGCTGCTGGATGAGCCGTTCTCCGCGCTGGATGAGCCGACCCGCATCGGCATCCACCAGGACATCTTCAACATCGTCAAGCGCGAAGGGATCACGGTCCTGCTGATCACGCATGACCTGGGCGAAGCGATCTCGCTGTCCGACCAGGTCATGGTGCTGACATCCCAGCCGGCGACGGTCTTCAAGCGCTTCGATATTCCGTTCGGTGCCGAACGCAACTTTCTCGGAATGCGCGAACACCCCGGGTTTCTCGAACTCTATGGCCAGGTCTGGGAACAGCTGGCCGTGCAGATCCAGCGCAGCCGGTCAAGACCGGTTGCGCGCACACCATGAACGTCCGAAGCACCCCCATGCACGCGGAATCAGGCGGCCCGGCCAGGCCTTCCCGCTGGAGCCGCATCAAGGCGCGCAGCCCGGTCTGGCTGACCCAGCTGGGCTTGCTGATCGGCTTCCTGCTGGCATGGCAGTACCTGCCGCAGATCCCCGCCCTGAAGGCCATGGGGCATCTGTTCGACCCGTACTTCGTCAGTTCTCCCCAGCGCATCGCGCGCGAGCTGTACAACCTGGCCACCGGCAACGAGAACTCCCCGGTGATCTGGGGCTATGTATGGTCTACGGTGTATGCATCGCTGCTTGGCACCGCCATCGGCATGGTGCTGGGTGCGGCGTTCGGGCTGGTGCTGAGCAACTTCCAGTTCCTGAGCGAGGTGATGCGGCCGTTCATCATCGGCATGAACGCGGTGCCGCGCATCGCGCTGGTGCCCATCATCGTGATCGTGTTCGGGCCGACCGCCACCTCGTGCGTGATCATCTCGGTGCTGGTGGTGTTCTTTGTCGCCTTCTTCAACGCCTACGAAGGCGGGACCTCCGTGCGCCAGGAACTGGTGCAGAACGCGCGCCTGCTCGGGGCCGACCAGTGGCATATCCTGAAGAACATCCGGCTGCCGTTCGTGATGGCCTGGACGCTGGCCAGCCTGCCACTGTCCGTGACCTTTGCGGTCATCACGGTGGTGACGGCGGAAATCCTGACCGGTGTCCCGGGCATGGGCTCCCTGCTGGGCACGGCGGCGGTGACTGGCAATGCGGCGCTCACCTTTGCCGTGGTCATCACGCTGGCGGTGGTGGGCATTGCCATCACGCTGGCAGCGGACGCGATCCGCGCCCGCGTGCTGCACTGGTGGGGTCAGTGAAGCGGCCAGGAC
>JBIKTP010000353.1:0-4028 GCA_044348035.1 Burkholderiaceae bacterium | reverse complement strand
CAGGTCTGTGCCGGCCATGCCTTGTGCGCAGCCAAGGCGCCGGATGTCTTCCAGCTGGATGACGAGGGCTATTGCTGTTCCGACGGTGCCGTGGTGCCGCCGCATCTGCACGAACAGGCCCGTCTCGGGGCGCGCCACTGCCCCGAGGCGGCCATCGTGCTGATCGAGGACGGAGACAGCGCCTGATGCCGAAGATCACATTCATCGAGGCCGACGGCAAGTCCCATGAGCTGCAGGTCGAGCCCGGGCAGTCGGTGATGCAGGCCGCGATCGAGAACGACATCCGCGGCATCCTGGCGGATTGCGGCGGGTCGTGCTCCTGCGCCACCTGCCACTGTTACCTGGACGAAGCCTGGGCCGGCCATTTCCCGCCCGCTTCGGTGGAAGAGGCCGAACTGGTGTCGTATGCGTTCGACCCGCTGCCGACCAGTCGCCTTTCCTGCCAACTGCAGTTGCAGCCGGAGCATGACGGCATCGTGATCAGGCTGCCCAAGCGGCAAATCTAGCGGCGCGTGGCCGGATCTCAGTCCAGGCTCAGCCCTGTCGCCTTCGCCGGCCGCTCCCAGCCGGCAAAGTCGGTCCGTTGCACCGCAGCGAGTTCGGAGGCGGTGGAGCCGACCGGGTCAAACCCAAGCTTCAGCAACCGCTCCGCCACATCGGGCCGCTTGACGGCCTTCATGGCGGCATTCTGCAGCCGCATCTGCTGGTCAGCCGGCAGGCCTGCAGGTGCATACATGCCGAACCAGGCTGACGCCTCGATGTTGATGCCGGACTCCTTCAAGGTCGGCACCTGCGGCACTTGCGGGTCGCGCCGCGGGCCTGCCACGGCGATGATGGTGGCCCTGCCGGCGCGGTGGAACTCGGTCGACTCGGAGACTGCATCGATCTTGTAGGCCACGTGGCCGCCAAGCAGCGCTGCGTTGGCCGGCGCGCCACCGGCGAAGGGCACATGCGTCAGCGTGGCGCCGGTCGCCTGGCCCAGCATGGTGCCCAGCAGGTGCGCGGCACTTCCCTCGCCGGGTGACGCGAAGCTGGCATTCGCCGGAGAAGCCTTGATCTTGGCGATCATCTCGGCCATCGATTTCACCCCGCTGGCCGGCCCGGCCGTGATGCCGAATTGCACCAGCGCCAACTGGCTGATCGGCATGAAGTCCTTGACCGGGTCGTAGTCGAGTTTCTTGAACAGGTGGGGGAACAGCACCATCGGCGGCGAGGGCACGATGATCACGGTCTGTCCGTCTGGTTTGGCATTCTTCAGCAGGCCGATGGCCAGGCGCCCGGCGGCGCCCGGCTTGTTCTCGACAATCACCGCGCCGAGATCGTCCCGCATGGCGTCGCCAATGGCACGGGCAACCACATCGGCCGAACCGCCCGGCGGGAAACCGACCAGGATGCGCAGGGGCGGCCGGTCCTGCGCCCGCAACGGTGCCATGGCGCTGGAAGCGAGCAGCGCTGCGCTGGCGCACAAGATCTGGCGGCGTGGTAGGCGGGTAGGGGCGTGCGGCATGGGAGGGTCTCCGTGGTGAAAACCCGATCCTAAGGACTTTGGCGCCCGCAGGGGCATCAGGCTTTCTGATGCCCCGATGCTTTTTTGCGCGGCGCGGTGCTGACACCGGGCGCCGCGCTGGCGGTCGTGATGAGCGCCTGCACCAGCCGTTCGGACGCCCGGTTAAGGATGCTGCCCTGGCGCCGCAGCAATACCACCGGGCCGACGATACTGGCCAGCGGCAGAGGCAGGCGGCGCAGCAGCCCGGCGGCCTGCAGGTCCATCGCGACCGGTGCCGGCATGATGCCCAGAAGCGGCGCGGAGCGCAGCAGGTACAGGTTGGTGAACAGGGATACCGATTCGATGACCCGCGCCGGCGAGCGGCCGCATTCGCGCAGGAACACCGCATCAAAACCCTGGCGCACCATGACGGCCGCCGGGGGCAATACCCAGGCCTGGTCCAGCACCTCGCCGAAGCCGAGCCGCCGGCGCCGCGCGAGTGGATGGCCCGTGCCAGCGACGGCCGCGAACTCCTCCTGCACCAGCGGATGCACGTCCAGCCCGTCCAGTCCGGTGTCTGGCCGCACCCGTCCCACCACCAGATCCAGCTCGCCATGGCGCAGGCGCTCGGCGAGCATGTCGTGCGCGCCCTCCAGGATCCGTACCTGCGCCCCCGACAACAGGCCTTCGGTACCGGTCAGGGCCTGCGCCAGCATGGCCGGAGCGATCGACGCCATCATGCCCACGCGCACCAGCCCGGTGTGGCCGTCCAGCAGCGACTGCATGGTGTGCTCGATCTGGTCCACGTTAGACAGCAGCAGCCGGGCCTGCTCGGTCACCGCCTGTCCGTAGGGCGTTGCAAGCAGCCCGCGCGCGGAGCGTTCGTACAGGCGCGCGCCCAGCATCTCTTCCAGCTCCGCCAGCAGGCGCGTGGCGTTGGGCTGTGTCATGTGCATGCGGCTGGCCGCACCATGCAGGCTGGGATCGTGGGACAGGGCCTCGATCAGCATCAGGTGGCGCAGCTTGATGCGATTGCGAAGGAGCGGGCGGGGCAGGCGGTTCAAGGCAAACGCTCCGGTTGTAGCTGCAGGTTGTGGTTGCGTGTACCGCATCGCCAGTTGATCGCACGATCACATTCGGTGATTACCGTTTTCGGCACAAACCACTCTACCATCGGCTGCGCCAGTTCCGGTAGTGGCGGTGCGTCGGGCCTGGGTCCATGACACAGCACCGCATCGCAAGGCAAACCACCCATGACCGATACCCCCGCGCCGCGGCCGTGCCGCAGACCCAACGTGGTCATCATCCTTGCCGACGACATGGGTTACGGCGACCTGTCCGCCTACGGCAACCCGCTGGTCGAGACCCGCCACATCGACAGCATCGGGCAGGCCGGCGTGCGCTTCACCGATGGCTACTCCACCGCGCCTCTGTGCAGCCCGTCGCGCGCGGGGCTCATCACCGGACGCTACCAGCAGCGTTTCGGGTTCGAGCACCAGGTATCGTCCGGCGCGTTTCCTGAGCGGCGCGAGGCGCGGCTGGAAGATGGCAGCTTGGCGCCGCTGCAGGGCGAGGCCGAGTTCCTGCGCCGCGGGGTGCCGCTGTCCGAGAAAAACTTCGGCGAGCTGTTCCAGGCAGCCGGATACCGCACCGCCGTGATCGGCAAATGGCATCTGGGCCACGGCCCCGAGTTCCTGCCGCAGAACCGTGGTTTCGACCATTCGGTGGTGTTCTACGGCAACACCAGCCTGCAGGCCACCAATCCGGACGATCCGGAGATGTTCAGCCTGAAGGTCGACTTCCACGACGAAGCCGCCGACACCGCCTGGACGCGCGAGGGGCTCAACAACATCCGCAGGAACGGCGAGGTGGTCGAGGTCAACGACTACCTGCTGTTCCACTTCCGGGACGAGGCGGTAGACTTCATCGACAGGCACCAGGACCAGCCCTTTCTGCTGTATTTCGCGATGAACGCGCCGGTGCCGCCCCTGCAGGTGCCACGCCGCTATTTCGAGAGCCTGCGCGCCAGCATCCCGAACATCGCGGTGCGCGGATACAACGCGCTGGTGCTGGCGCAGGACGAGGTCGTCGGCGCCGTGCTGGAGAAGCTGCGCAGCACCGGGCTGGCCGACGACACGATCGTGGTGTTTGTCAGTGACAACGGCACGGCGCTCAGCCGCCCTGGCAGCAATGCGCCGTTTTCCGGGGGCAAGTACTCGACGATGGAGGGCGGCATCCGCATGCCCTTCATGATGCAGTGGCCGGGGCACATTCCCAGCGGCCTGGTGTTCTCCAAGCCGGTCAGCACGCTGGATATCCTGCCGACCGTGGCGGCCGCCTGTGACGTGCCGACCACGGCCGCGCAGGCACTCGACGGCGTCGATCTGCTGCCCTACCTGAACAACGAGAAGGGCGGGGCGCCCCATGAGGCGCTCTACTGGAAGCTGGCCGCCTATTCGGCCGTACGTGTCGGCAAGTGGAAGCTGTACCTGGAGCCGAAGAACGGCATTGCCCGGCTGCATGACCTCGAACTCGATCCGGC
>JBIKTP010000354.1:0-4028 GCA_044348035.1 Burkholderiaceae bacterium | reverse complement strand
GCGCGCCGTTGCGGCAGCCACCGGCAGTTCGGCAAGCGTCACACCGTCTGCCACCTGCGAGACAAGCCCTGCTGCCAATGCCTGGGGCGCATCGAGCTCGGCGCCCTCCAGCACCAGCCGGCGCGCGGCATCGGTTCCGATGCGCTCCGCCAGCCGCCGTGTGCCCAGCACAATGCCGAACCGGGCCCCCGGGAACCTGAAGCTGCTGCCGGGCGCCGCCACGCGCTGCTCGCACACCGCCAGCAGGTCGGCGCCGGCACCCCAGGTACGGCCCCGGGCCAGGGCCACGGTGCGCAGGGGCGAATGCCACAGCATGCCCAGCAAGGTCTCGATGCGGACCAGGCGCAGGAGCAGGTCGCCATCGGACAGGTTGGCCAGTTCGGACAGGTCCAGCCCGGTACAGAAGTGGCGCCCCGCTCCCTGGAGAAGCACGGTGTGCACGCCTGCATCGGAGCTGGCGCCGTCCACCGCCTGGATCAGCGCCTCCACCAGCGCCGGGCCCAGGGCGTTGCCCACCTCCGGACGGTTCAGCTCCAGGTGCAGGACACCGTCGTCAATGCGCTGGTTCAGCATGCGCGGACCGAGTTGCGCGAGGCGCCCGAGCGGTCCCAGAGCTTAGGCACGCTCAGGTTGTCATAACCGGACACGAAACCACGCAGGGCGCCGCTTTCGTCGAGCCGGTGCCTTTGCACGGCGCCGATATTGGCGCCGTACACATGGATGCTCACGGCCGCCCGGTCATCCCAGGCATGTCGGACACGGTGCCAGTCCCCCACGGTGGGCGACACCGCCTCGATGGCGCCACGGCGCATCACATGCTGCTGCCCCGTGGCCACCGGAAGGCCGTCCTGCACGGTGAACTCCTCGCAGCCCTCGGCGCCGCGCAAAATGCCCACCAGGCCCCACACCGTGTGGTTGTGCACCGGTGTGCGGTGTCCCGGGCCCCAGACAAAACTCACCACCGAGAAACGTTCCAAGGGGTCGCAATGCAGCAGGTACTGGGCGTAGCGGTCGGTGCGCGGCTCGGCAAACGCAGCGGGCAACCAGGCGTCGTCGGCGATCAGCTCTGCCAGCAGCAGCCGGCCTTCGGCCAGCAGATGCGGCTCCGCGCTGGTGCGCCCGACCAGCGCGGTCATGCCGGCAACGAATTCGCGCAGAGGCGCAATCGTGTGGGTCATGGCATCAGCCCGGCGGCACGGGCGTCGGCGTGGGCCATGTCGAGCGAACGCGTCATCTTGTCGAACAACTCGTCGATCTGGGCCTCGGTGATGATCAGCGGCGGCGACACCGCCAGCGTATCGCGCAGCGCGCGGCAGATGAGCCCCACCTCGAAGCCGGCGCTGACCACCCGCGCCAGGATGCTGCTGCCGGCCTCGAAGGTCTTGCCGGTGGCCTTGTCCTGCACCAGCTCGATGGCACCGATCAGGCCGACGCCACGGCTGGAATGCACCATCGGGTGCTTCTGCATCGCCTTCAGGCGACGCTGGAAATGGGGCGCCATGCGGCGGACATGGCCGATGATGTCGCGGTCTTCGTAGATGTTCATGGTTTCGAGCGCCACCGCCGCGCACACCGGGTGCCCCGCGTAGGTGACCCCATGCGAGAACTGGCCGTTCTTCTTGCTGCCCTGGGTCAGCCCCTCGTAGATGTGCGCGCTGACCAGGGTCGCAGAGATCGGCAGGTAGGAGCTCGACAGCGCCTTGGCCACCGTCATCAGGTCTGGGCGGATGGCGTAGGTATCGCACCCGAACCATTCCCCGGTGCGCCCGAAGCCGGTGATGACCTCGTCGGCGACCAGCAGGATGTCATGCCGGCGCAGCAGCGCCTGCACCTTCTCCCAGTAACCGGGCGGCGGAACGATCACGCCGCCAGCGCCCTGCACCGGTTCGGCGAAGAAGGCTGCGATGGTGTCCGCGCCCTCGCGCAGGATCAGGGCTTCCAGCTCACCCACGATGCGCTCGACGAACTGCGCCTCGCTCTCGCCGGGTCGGCCGTAGTGGTAATGGCTGGGGCACGCGGTGCGCAGGACCCGGTCCCCGATCGGAAGGTCGAAGTCTGCATGGTTGCCCGGCAGGCCGGTCAGGCTGGCCGCCATGACCGTGACGCCATGGTAGGCGCGTTCGCGGGCGATCAGCTTCTTCTTCTGCGGCTGGCCCACCGCATTGAAGTAGTACCAGACCATCTTGACCGCCTGGTCGTTGGCCTCGGAGCCGGAATTGGCGAACATCGCCATGGCCATGCCCAGGTGTTTCGTCTTCTCGATGAGCCGGTGCGACAGCGCGATCGAGGGCTCGTTGGCGCGCCCGCCGAACAGCTGGTAGTAGGGCAGCTGCTGGAACTGCCGCTGCGCGGCATCCATCAGTCGCTGCTCGGAGAAGCCCAGCGAGGTGCACCACAGTCCCGACACTGCTTCGAGGTAGCGCCGGCCCTGGTCATCCTCGACATAGATGCCGTCGCCCCGGGTCATCACCAGCGGACCGGTCTCGCGCACCTTGTCCAGCGGCGTGTAGGGGTGAAACAGCGAGTCGACGTCCTGGGTCACGTTGAGTGCATGGGTGCGCTGCATGGCGGTCTCCAGGGAGGGTGTGTTCAAGGGTCGAGCCCGGCGAGGACCTGCCGGGTGTGCTCGCCCAGCGCCGGAGGACGGGTGTCGACGGCCAGCACCTGCCCGTCGATCCGCACCGGGCAGCCGACCGTGCGCGTGACCACGCCGTTGGGCAGTGTCATGGGCTGTACCAGCCGCAGATGGGTGGCCTGCGGATCCGCCAGTGCATCGGCATAACTGTTGATCGGGGCACAGGGCACGCCGGCCAGGCCGAACAGGCCGAGCCAGTGCTGCACGCCCTGGCGCACGAAATGCACCTCCAGCAGGTCCTTGAGCGCTTCCTGGTGCGTCGCGCGCAGGGTCGGCGTGGCAAAACGCGCGTCGTCCAGAAGCTCCGGCACGGGCGTCAACGCACAGACCTGCTGCCAGAGCTTGTTGTTGCCGGCCGCCACCGCGAACCAGCCGTCGGCGGCGCGGTAGGCCTGGTAGGGCGCATTGCGCGGGTGGGCCGAACCCAGCTTGCCGGGGTTGCGGCCGGTACCGAAGTATTCGCTGGTCTGCAGCGCGGAGATCGCGATCGTGGTGGCGAACATCGGCACATCGAGCTGCCCGCCCGGCCCACCCTGGCGCACCCGCGCCAGCATGGCCGCAATGCTGTAGGCGGCATACAGGCCGGCCGCGAAATCGACCAGCGGAACCCCTGCCTTCACCGGAGCACCCTGCGGCTCACCCGTGACACTCATCACGCCGGCACTGGCCTGGATGGTGAGGTCGAAACCGCCCTCCGCGCCGCGCGGCCCGTCCTGGCCGAAGGCGGAGATCGAGCAGTACACCAGCGAGGGCTTGCGCGGAGCGAACCAGTCCCAGCCCAGACCCAGACGCTGCATCGCCCCTGCGCGGTTGTTCTCGATCAGCACGTCGGCCTGCAGCACCAGCGCACGGGCGGCATCGCGCTGCTGCGGGTCCTTCAGGTCCAGCACCACCGACTGCTTGCCCCGGTTGATGGACGCGAAGTTCTCGCTGAAACCGCCACTGATGGGCGGCCACTGGCGCATCGCATCGCCCTCGGGCGACTCGATCTTGGTGACCTCGGCACCAAAGTCGGCCAGCAGCATGCCGCAAAACGGGCCGGCCGCCACATGGCAGAACTCGATGACCCGGGTACCCTGCAGGGGCAGTGGGGATGTCGACATGGAAGGGACCGGGCCGGGCGCAGGCCCGGCGCGGCGCTCAGGCTTCGTAGTCGACCAGGCGCCGCTCGCTCGCGGCTTCGCCCACGAACGGAACGATGGCCTGGTGCAGCGGGTGGGCCTGGTAGATGGCCAATGCCTCACGGCTCGTGTGCTCGGACACCAGAACAAGGTCTGCGCTGTTCGGGGTGGCCGAATGGTCCAGGCCCACCGCGATGCTCGACATGCCGGGAATGTTGCCGCGCAGGGACTCCAGTTTCTCCTTGGCCAGGCGAAGGTTCGTGGCGCGGTCG
>JBIKTP010000352.1:0-4034 GCA_044348035.1 Burkholderiaceae bacterium | reverse complement strand
AAGAGGAGAATCAAATGGCAAACGGTAATTCATGGGTGAAGGTTTCCGGCTCGATCTGGGGCGGTTTTCGCGATGCCTCCGCCTTGCTGGCAGACGGAATGTCGGTGTTGATCACCGGCGGGACGCAAAATCCCCTGCTGGGTGCCGGCAGCAGGAAAGCCTGGCTTTTCGATGGCACGGGCATTTCCCCACTGTCGGCCACGATGACCGAGCCGCGCTTCGGGCACACGGCGACCACACTGACCACCGGGAAGGTGCTGATCGTGGGGAGCAACCCGCTGCTCGCGAATGACGTGTCGTTCACGGCGGAACTCTATGACCCCGTCGCGAAGGCCTTCACTGCCACCGGCAGTCTGGCGCATCCGCGTGGCTGGCATACGGCGACGTTGCTGCCGTCCGGGAACGTGCTGGTGGTCGGTGGTCAGGATCCGTATCTGAAGAACCAGGGTTCCATGGTCCTGCACACCACTGCGGAGATCTACGACTTCCGCGCCCGGACTTTCCGACTTGCCAAGGGGCAGCTGCACAACGGCATGCGCAGCCACACGGCGACCTTGCTGGATGACGGAAACACGGTGTTGCTGGTGGGTGGGGTGCATGCGGAATTGTTCGACGTGCAGACCGAGATGTTCACCAGCATTCCCCGGCCGAAAGTCGCCACCACGCCTGCGTCGGTGATTGCACGCAGCATGCACGCGGCAGCGAAGCTGCCCAACGGCAACGTCTTGATTGCGGGGGGGTACCCGCATGGATCGTCGGGTCCGCCGGCCGAAGAGATCTTCGACTGCCAGACGAAGCAGTTCGTGCTGGTCCCCTCACTCGGCAAAACCGCGTTCGGACTCACCCTCACCACGCTGCCGAACGGCGACGTGCTGGCCGTCGGTGGGAGTGTCGAGGGTGAAAAGGTCAGCGGTCTGACGATCGATGACCACTATTCGGTCTTCGACCACACCGCGAATACGTTCGCTGTCGCTGGCGGGATGGACCGCATCGCCTTTCACACCGCCACGCCCTTGGCCAGCGGTGCGGTGCTCGTGGTGGGCGGTGTCAGCATATCCACCCAGTTTCCCAGCGCAGGGTCGCTGTACACCCCGCAGCTGGCCACCCTGCACATCCGCTTTCATGGCGATGGCGCGGGTCAGGTAGCGGTGCAGCCAGGCGGAGCCTCCTGCGTGGCGACTGCCGACCTGCAAGTGGCGGCTGGCCTTCGGGTGTACCTGCGCGCCCAGGCCAGTGGCGGCTGGACGATCGTGGATGAGCCGTTGTATCGCTTGCCCCTCCCGCTGAAGGGCAAGCCCCGGCCCGTCAAGTTCAGGCAGAACGCATTCGACGGCTGGGGCACAGCGGGTGCCCTGGACAAGACGAACCCCATCTCCGTGGTCATGAACGGCGATCAAACCGTCGATGTGAATTTCAACGTCCATACCGGAACGATCGTGTCGCCCAAGTTTCCACCGTTTCGATTGCCGGCATAGACGTCCCCGCCCTCGACGTGTCGGCGCTGGCACAGGTGCTGAACCTGTTGCACGAGATGCAGCAGACCTTCGGCCTGACCTGTCCGTTCGTCTCCTATGACCTGGTGGTGTTTCGGGGCTTCCTCCCTGCGCGCCATGGCTTTTGGCGGGCCGTCGAGGCTGGGGCAGGCGTTTGCGCGAATGTCCTCCGCCCTGCGCCTGCGGCTCCGGGCTCCCCCTTTACTTCGCGCAAACGCCTGCCCCAGCCTCACCGGCAAAGAACGGTTTGGCGCTCCCCAGGTGGTGCGCAATGGCGCTGGCTGGATCAGGCCGATGGGCACTCCGTTGCGCGGCGTAAAGGAGGAACTGGCTGCCCTAGGCAGCCGTGGGGGACAGCCGCGCAACGGAGTGCCCGTCGGCCTGATCCCGCTACACCGCAAGCGTGCATTCCCCCAAGGCGCATCGCAATCCAGCCAGGCGCGGTCAGCAGACAGCCGCACCCTGGCAAGACCCGCGATCCCCCCTCAGTCCCGCCGCACGATCCGCGCGCCCAGCGCCAGCAGCTTCTCTTCGATGCGCTCGTAGCCACGCTCGATCATGTTGGCGTTCTGCACCGTCGACTTGCCGGTGGCGCACAGCGCAGCCCCCAGCAGCGCCATGCCGGCCCGGATGTCCGGAGAGGTCAGCGTGGTGGCGCTGAGCTTCGACGGCCCGCTGATCAGCACCCGGTGCGGGTCGCACACTACCGCATTGGCGCCCATCGCGATCAGCCGGTCCACGAAGTACAGGCGCGACTCGAACATCTTCTCGAAGAACAGCACATTGCCCGTGACCTGCGTGGCCAGGGTGATCATGCAGCTCATCTGGTCTGTCGCGAACTGCGGCCAGGGGCCGTCCCCGATGACCGGGATCGAACCGTCATGGTCGCGTGCCACGCGCAGCTCCTGGTTGCCGGGCAGGTACACATGGTCCTTGTGCAGTTCGATCTTCACGCCCAGCGTGCCGAACACCCGCCGCGTCATCCAGTAGGCGTGCAGGTCGGTCCCCTCGACCCGGATCTCGCCGCCGGTCGCCGCCGCCAGCGCCAGGTAGGACGCCGCTTCGACATGGTCGTGGCAGACCGCGTGGGTGGTGCCATGCAGCGAGGGCACGCCCTCGATGGTCAGCAGATTGGTGCCGATGCCGCTGATGCGCGCGCCCATCGCATTGAGCATGTGGGCCAGGTCCTGGACATGCGGCTCGCAGGCGGCATTGCGCATCAGGGTCTGGCCCCGGCTCACCACGGCGGCCATCAGCACATGCTCGGTGCCGGTCACCGAGGGTTCGTCGAAGAACATCTCGGCTCCGGTCAGCGGGCCGTTCATGACGAAGTCGTAATGGCTGTTGATCGTGACCGTGGCGCCGAGCTTCTGCAGGCCGTAGAAATGGGTGTCGAGCCGCCGGCGGCCGATCACGTCGCCGCCAGGCGGGTAGACCCGGGCCTTGCCCAGGCGGTGCAGCAGCGGGGCCACGCACAGGATGGAGGTACGCACCTTGTTGCACAGGGCGCGGCTGACTTCGCTGCTCTTCACGCTGGCCACCTGGATGCTGACGCGTTCGCCGCTGCGCTCGACGCGGCCGCCGATCTCGACGATGAGCTCCAGCATGTGCCGCACGTCGATGATGTCGGGCACGTTGTCGAGCACCATCTCCTGGTCGGTCAGGATGCAGGCCGCGATGATCGGCAAAATGGCGTTCTTGTTTCCGGAGGCACGTACCGTGCCGCGCAGCGGTACGCCGCCTTCAATTTCAAAAGTGGACATGGTGGTGTGTTGCTAGGGCCTGGCGGCATGCCAGAGCCGGTGGATTGCGCTTAAGTGGTTCGAGGGATCTGCGGCAGCGGCAGCCCTTCAAGGTGTCCCCTATGATGGCTGCCTCGCACGCGAGCCCCTTATTGTTCCACTTCGGCCGACCGGCCCACCCACCCATGCGCATTGCCATCGGCGGTTTCCAGCACGAAACCAACACCTTCGCCCCCAGCAAGGCCGGTTATGAGGATTTTGTGCGCGACGGCGGCTGGCCCGGTCTGCGCCGCGGCGGCGAGATCCTGGAGACCATGGTCGCGCGCAATCTGCCGATCGCCGGCTTCATCGCGCAGCTGAAGGGCAGCCGGCACACGCTGGTGCCCACGGCCTGGGCCTCTACCGAACCATCTGCCCATGTCACGCAGGATGCCTATGAACGCATCGCCACGATGATCGTGGATGGCGTGCGCGACGCGCAGCCCGACGCTGTCTATTTGGACCTGCACGGCGCCATGGTGGCCGAGCACCAGGACGACGGCGAAGGCGAACTGCTCGAGCGCGTGCGCCGGGTGGTCGGTCCGCAGACCCCCATCGTGGCCAGCCTGGACCTGCATGCCAACGTGACCGCCCGCATGCTGGAGTGTGCCGACACGCTGGTGGCCTACCGCACCTACCCGCATGTGGACATGGCAGAGACCGGTGCGCGCGTGGCCTTTCTGCTCGCGCAACGTGCCGATGGCATGGGGCGGCCGGTGGTGGCGGCACGGCGCATCCCGTTCCTGATTCCGTTGTCCTC
>JBIKTP010000351.1:0-4043 GCA_044348035.1 Burkholderiaceae bacterium | reverse complement strand
CGGCATTCCGCTTATCGCACCGCTTTCGGAGGGGCGCGGGTTTACCCTCGATTGACAGCCAAAAAGTTGTCTGACAAAGTGCCATGGGCATTTCAACAGGAGACACCCCATGAAAGATGACGATTTCCGGTCCGCCACCCCCGCCAGTACCCGCCGGCGTTCGGTGCTCAAAGGTTTCGCGGGTGCTGCGGCACTGGCCGGCGTGGGCAGCAATGTGCTGGCCCAGGCCGCCGCCAAGGAGGCACCGGCGCTGGCCAAGCTGGTCGGCGAGAAGAAGCTGCCGGCCCTGGCCCAGCGCCTGCCCTCGGCGCCGCTGGTGATCCAGGCGGAGAAAGTGGGCGTCTACGGCGGTGCGCTGCGCCGCGGCCTGCGCGGCAGCGCCGACCACAACGGCATCCTGCGCATGGTCGGCAACCAGGGCCTGGTGCGCTGGAACATGGCCTTCACCGAAGTGCTGCCCTGCGTGGCATCGAAGTGGGACGTCAACGCCAACTCCACCGAATTCACTTTCTCGCTGCGCCCGGGCATGAAATGGTCCGACGGCAAGCCCTTCACCGCCGACGACATCGTTTTCTCGATCGAGGACTGCGCCAAGAACGCCGAGCTGTTCAAGTCCCCGCCCAGCACGCTGGTGATCGCCAACAAGCCGGCCGTCGTGACCAAGGTGAACGACACCACCGTCAAGTTCACCTTTGCCAGCCCGTATGCGCTGTTCCTGGAGCAGCTCGCCACGCCGCTGGGCCAATACCCGACGCTCTACCCCAAGCACTACTGCAGCCAGTTCCATCCCAAGTACAACCCGAATGCAGCCGCCCAGGCCAAGGCCGCCAACATGTCGGACTGGGCCGCCATGTTCCGCAGCAAATGCGGCGACATCGAGATCCCGGCACGCTGGGGCAATGTCGACAAGCCGACCCTGGATCCGTGGGTCGTCACCGAGGCCTACTCCGGCGGCGTCACCCGGGTGGTCATGCAGCGCAACCCCTTCTTCTGGCAGGTTGACCAGAGCGGCCAGCAGCTGCCCTACATCGACCAGCTGAACTTCAGCATCGCACAGGATGTGGAGTCGCTCATGCTCGACGCGCTGTCCGGCAAGCTGGACATCCAGGAGCGCCACATCGACTCGCTGCAGAACAAGCCCACGCTGTCGCAGAACATGCAAAAGGGCGGCTACCGCCTGATCGAGCTGATCGCCTCCGGTGCACAGCAGGTGCAGATCTACCTGAACCAGACGCACAAGGATCCGAAAATGCGCGAGATGTTCGCCAACAAGCAGTTCCGCCAGGCGCTGTCGCTGGGCATCAACCGCAAGGAGATCATCGACCTGGTCTACCTCGGCCAGTCCGAGCCCTACCAGACCGGCCCGCGCCCCGGGCACCCCTGGTACAACGAGAAGCTGGCGCGCCAGTTCACCAGCCACGACCCCAAGCAGGCCAACGAGATCCTCGACAGAATCGGCTACGACAAGCGTGACGCGCAGAAGATGCGCCTGCGCCCGGACGGCCAGAAGGTGTTCTTCTCGATCGACGTCATCCCCACGCTGTACCCCGATGCGGTGGACACGCTGGAGCTGGTCAAGCGCCACTGGGCCGAGATCGGTGTCGACATGAAGGTCAACACCATCGAGCGCGCGCTGTACTACACCCGCGGCGACAGCAACGACCATGACGCCGCCACCTGGCCCGGCCCGGGCGGGCTGGACCCGATGCTCGACGCACGCGACTACTTCGCCCAGCACACGCAGGGCTCGCGCTACGCGATTCCGTGGACGCAGTGGTACGTGTCCGGCGGCAAGGACGGCCAGGAACCGCCGGCCAGCCAGAAGACCCGCATGAAGCTGTACGACGACGCCCGCGCCACCGCCGACCTGAAGAAGCGCGGCGAGCTCATGAAGCAGGTGTTCGACCAGTGCGCCGAGGCCTTCGAGACGATCGGCGTGTGTCTGGCGGTCAACTCCTTCGGCATCGCGCGCAACAACCTGCAAAACGTGCCCAAGAGCTACCCGAACGCCTGGTCCTGGCCCAACCCCGGCCCGGCGCTGCCGCAGCAGTTCTTCTTCACACGTACCTGATCGACGCAACGCATGCTGGTGTTCATTGTCAAGCGGCTGCTATGGATGCTGCCGTTCCTGGTGGCCATCAGCTTCCTGTCCTTCGTATTGATCCAGCTTCCGCCGGGGGACTATGTCACCACCTACATTGCCACCCTCGCGGCGAGCAATGAGGTGGTCGACCAGAACACCGCGGCGGACCTGCGCAACCGTTTCGGGCTGGACCAGCCGATGGTGGTGCAGTACTGGAAGTGGATCTCCAACATTGCCTTTCGGGGCGACTTCGGCCTGAGCTTCGAGTGGCAGCAGCCCGTGGGCGACCTGATCTGGGAGCGCATGGCACTGACGCTGCTGCTCACCCTGTCGGCCTTGCTGTTGACCTGGGGCATTGCCCTGCCGGTGGGGGTTTTTTCGGCAGTCAAGAAATACTCGATCGGCGACTACCTGGTGACCGGCCTGTCCTTCCTGGGCCTTGCGATCCCCAGCTTCCTGCTGGCGCTGGTACTGATGTACATCGCAGCCGTGCATTTCGGGCAGAGTGTGGGCGGCCTGTTCTCCGAGGAGTACCTCACCGCGCCCTGGAGCACGGCAAAGGTCATCGATCTGCTGGAGCACCTCTGGATTCCGGTCGTGATCCTGGCTGTTTCCGGCACCGCCAGCCTCATCCGCGTGATGCGGGCCAACATGCTCGACGAACTGCACAAGCCCTATGTGACGACGGCCCGCGCCAAGGGCCTGTCGGAGTTCACGCTGCTGGTCAAGTACCCGCTGCGCCTGGCGATGAACCCGTTCATCTCGACCATCGCCTGGTTGCTGCCCAACCTGGTGTCGGGCTCGATCATCGTGGCCATCGTGCTGAGCCTGCCCACGGCCGGCCCGCTGCTGCTGCAGTCGCTGATGAGCCAGGACATGTACCTGGCCGGCGCCTTCATTCTGCTGATCTGCGCGCTGACCGTGCTCGGTTCGCTGGTCAGCGACATCCTTCTGGCGCTGGTCGACCCGCGTATCCGCCTTGAGTGATTCTGCCGCCACCGCTGCATCGGCCGCGACGATGACGAACGACGCGCCCGCCTCCGGGCGCATGGCGGTCGCCTCGCAATGGCAACTGGTCTGGTGGGCGTTCCGGCGCCACCGGCTGGCCATGGCCGGCCTGGTCGTCACGGCGATTCTGTACATCATTGCCATCATTCCGGGCTTCTTCGCCGTCAACGACCCGTCGCAGCAGAACGTGCGCACCGCCTTCCACCCGCCGCAGGCGCTGCACTTCATCGACAGCCATGCAGACGGCGGCTGGTCGATCCGCCCCTACATCCACCCCTACGTGCTCAAGCGCGACCCGCAGACGCTGGCCTCCATCTACCAGGAAGACCGTGAACGCAAGGTCTACCTGAAGATGTTCGCCGAGGGTTACGAGTACTCGGTACTGGGCCTTTTCCGCACCAACATCCACCTGTTCGCCTCGGAGAACGCACGCCAGCCGCTGTTCTTCTTCGGCGCCGACCGCCTGGGGCGCTGTGTCTACAGCCGCATCATGATCGGCACGCAGATATCGTTGTCGGTAGGCCTGGTGGGGGTGTTCCTGGCGCTCACCATCGGCATCGTCCTGGGCGGCATCTCGGGCTACTACGGCGGGCGCATCGACTTCGTGATCCAGCGCGTGATCGAGCTGGTGCTGTCGCTGCCCACCATCCCGATCTGGCTGGCAGCGTCGGCTGCCGTGCCGCAGAACTGGCCGGCCACGCTCAACTACTTCATGATCACGCTGATCCTGTCGCTGACCGGCTGGGCGCAGCTGGCGCGGGTGGTGCGCGGGCGCTTCCTGAGCCTGCGCACCGAGGAATTCGTCACCGCGGCACGGCTCGATGGTGCGTCGGAGGGGCGCATCATCTTCCGCCACATGCTGCCCAGTTTCGCCAGCCACATCATCGCCTCGATCTCGCTGGCGATTCCGGCCATGATCCTGGCCGAGACATCGCTGAGCTTCCTGGGGCTG
>JBIKTP010000350.1:0-4044 GCA_044348035.1 Burkholderiaceae bacterium | reverse complement strand
AGGCGATCGCTGCACCGCCACTGCGGAGGCGGTGTCAGCCTGCGGCCTGGCTGGCTGGTACTGCAGGATGAACGCCTTCACCTGCGGGTACACCATGTCACGCCAGCGGCGGCCGGAGAAGATGCCATAGTGGCCGGCGCCCTTCACCTCATAGTGCTTCTGCCTGCTACGCTCCACGCCACTGCAGATGGCATGCACCGCTTCCGTCTGGCCGGAGCCGGATATGTCGTCCAGTTCGCCTTCGACCGAAAACAGCGCGGTGGTGGTGATGTCCTGGGGCCGCACGCGCTCGATCTTGCCATCGACACCCCGCACGTCCCAGGTACCGTTGACGAGGCAGAAGTCCTGGAACACGACGCGGATCGTGTCCAGGTAGTAGTTGGCATCCATGTCGAGCACCGCGTTGTACTCGTCATAGAACTTGCGGTGCGCCTCGGTGCTGGCGTCATCCCCCTTGATCAGGTCCTGGAAGTAGTCGTAGTGGCTCTTGGCGTGGTTGCTGGGATTCATGGCCACAAATCCCGAGTGTTGCAGAAAGCCGGGATACACCGGCCTGCCGGCACCGGGGAAGCTGCTGGGGACCCGGTAGATCACGTTGTTCTCGAACCAGCTATGGCTCTTGTTCATGGCCAGGTTGTTCACCGCCGTGGGTGATTTGCGGGCGTCGATGGGCCCGCCCATCATCGTCATGCTCAGTGGCGTCTTTTCCCCCCGGCTGGCCATCAGGGAGACCGCCGCCAGCACTGGAACCGTGGGCTGACAAACGCTCATCACATGGCAGTTGCCATACGTGGCCTGCAAGTGGCGGATGAACTCCTGCACATAGTTCACATAGTCGTCGAGGTGGAACTCCCCCTCGCTCAGGGGCACGATGCGGGCATTGCGCCAGTCGGTGATGTAGACCTTGTGGTCACGCAGCATGGTGTGCACCGTGTCACGCAGCAATGTGGCGTAGTGGCCGGACAGCGGAGCCACCACCAGTACCGCGGGGTGTCCCTTGAGCCTGTCGAGCGTTGCCGGGTCGTCGCTGAATCGCTTGAAGCGGCGCAACTCGCAGAATGGTTTGGAGATCTCGACGCGTTCGTGGATGGCGACAGCCACCCCCTCGACATCCACCGTCCGAATGCCGAACTCCGGCTTCTCGTAGTCGCGGCCAAGCCGGTGCATCAGGTCGAACCCGGCCGACATCCGCTGGGCGAAAGGCGACTGTCCAAACAGGGACAGAGGGTTGGCAAAAACCTTCGATGCAGCGTTCGCGAGATCAGAGAACGGCTCCATCATGGAGCGCTGGGTTTCGTACAGTTGGTACAACATGGATCAAGGGCCTTCGTTAACACGCAAAGAATTGCTGCAGCGCAATATAGCAGCATGCCGCATGCTTTCCTGGAGGCTGCACCCCAAAGCCCGATTTTCCTTCCAAACAGGCTTGCATGGAAGGCGCGCGATACCCCGGAATGCAATGCCAATGCTCTAAACTGAGACACCTCAAGGGGAAACGGAAAGTGCCAGTGCATGAGTGATCAGACGACCGTCATGTTTGCGGACCTGATGGGCAGTACGGGTGTGTTCGAGACCATCGGCAGCGCGCGTGGGTCACGGGTGGTCACTGGCCTCACCCAGTGGATTGGCGACATCGTCGCTGCACACCGTGGCCGGGTCGTCAAGACCCTGGGCGATGGCGTTCTGGCAGTTTTCCCCCATGCGCCGGACGCCATCATCGCCGTCGTGGAAATGCAGCGCAGCCACCAGAAGCGAATTTCCAGTTCCGCGGCCAGCCCGCGCATGCCGATCCGCATTGGCGTCGCCAGGGGCGAGGTCGAGTTTGTGGACGGCGACTGTTACGGCGATGCCGTGAATGTCGCGTCGCGGCTCAGCGACCTGACGGGCCCTCACCAGATCTGGGCCAACAACCTGTCGCTGGAGCATTCCGTCGAGTCGGATGGTGTGCGTTTCCGGCCGTTGGGGCCGATCACGATCCGGGGCAGGGTGGAGCCCTGCCAGGTATTCCAGGTCGAATGGCATGTCGATGTCAGCAGCGATTTCCTGACGATGCAGGCGACCCTGGCCCCCGCAGAAGAGCAACTCGAGCGTGACCTGCTGGGCGGCGAGATTGAACTGCAGTGGCTGGACCAGCGCAAGCGCTTCCGGTCCCATGAACTTCCGATCCACATCGGGCGTGTCAGCCAGGCGGAGTTCGTCGTGAATGACCCGCGCGTGTCGCGCACGCATGCCCGCATCGACTGGCGCAATGGCAGCATCCTGCTGGTGGATGTCAGCAGTTATGGCAGCTGGGTGCGGTTTTCCGGAGGCGGTGCAGACCTGCTCCTGCGCCGGGAAGAGTGCGTGCTGCATGGCAAGGGTGAGATCGCCCTGGGGGCTTCGTTCTCCGATCTCAGCGTTCCGACCCTGATGTTTTCGGTGACCTGATCGACAGAGTTCTTTGGCCTGGTCACCTGCCGTTTAAGTTAACATAATGCACATCGTATGACTAAATGCATGCGACTCCAAAGCACCTCAGGGGATGCATGGCTGTTCACCACTTGCCCCTGGGCTGCTTGGCCCGGACAAACGCGGCGATGATGTCGGCGGAGTCCTGCCGCTGGTTGCGCTGTGCGAAATCGATCGCCGTCAACGATTGTTCGTTTTTCAGCAGAGGATCCGCACCAGCTTCAAGCAACAGCTTGACGGCGGAAGGCGTGCCATAGAACGCCGCCATCATCAGCGGGGTCGTACCGTTTGGCGAACTGGCATCGATGTAGGCATGGTGCTCCAGCAGCAGGTTCATGATGGCCAGATGACCCCGGGTGGCGGCGTAATGCAGAGGGGCCCACCCCGGCTTGTTCACATCCGCCCCGCGGCTGATCAGCAGCCTTGCGAGCTCCAGCTGGCCTTCCAGGGCTGCAAACATCAGCGGGTTTTCATCGGTGCTGGTGCGGACCTCGACGGTCGTCTTGGGCCATCGGATCAGTGTCTCGGCCGCCTTGGCCGACTTCGCGCGGAACGCCAGCAGCAAGCCGTGCTGTCCCTTCGGATCGAGCGTGTTGGGGTCGAATCCGCGGCGCAGCAGGTTCGTGACCGTCGCGTCGTCATCCGTCTGTATGGCCCGGAAGAAATCTTCATAAGAGCCGGCATGAGCCCATGAAAAGCTAATCAAAACAATCAGATAAAAAACTTTTTTCATGTTTTTCAAGAGGTGTATGGGAGGTGTGCCGAAGGATTTTCCCCGTCTATCCTGCGACCACCCGGTCAAACAGCGTGTCGAAATTGGCGTTCGTCGCATCGGCAATCTGCTGCTCGGTGCACTGGCGTAACAGCGCAATCTGCCGCGCCACATGGGGCACGAGCGACGGGTTGTTGGTCTTTCCGCGGTGCGGAACTGGTGCCAGGTAGGGGCTGTCCGTCTCGATCAGAAGGCGGTCGAGTGGCACGAAGGCAGCAATGTCGCGCAGGTCCTGCGCGCTCTTGAAGGTCACGATACCGGAAAAGGAGATGAAGTAACCCAGATCCAGGGCTTCCCGGGCCACCTCGCGTGATTCCGTGAAGCAATGAAACACCCCGCGGGCTGGCGGCATGACGCCGCCGGTTCCTTCAGATCGGAGCATCGCCAGGGTGTCTGCCGAGGAACTGCGGGTGTGGATCACCAAAGGCAGGTCGAGCCTGCGAGCCGCCTGGATATGGACCATGAAACGGTCGCGCTGCCATTGCATGTCTGCCACGGATCGCCCGGCGAGCCGGTAGTAATCAAGACCGGTCTCGCCGATGGCGACCACCCGCGCCAGTTGCCCACGCTCCAGCAGATCCTCCACCGTGGGTTCGAGCACCCCTTCGTTGTCCGGATGTACCCCGACGGTGGCCCAGAAATTGTCGTGGTCGCGTGCCAGTGCGTGCACCTGTGCAAATTCTTCCAGTGTCGTGCAGATGCATAAAGCGCGGGTGACGCGGGCCTGCGCCATCGCATCGCGAATGGCAGGAATAGACGACGCGAGTTCCGGAAATGTCAGGTGGCAATGCGAGTCGGTGAACATGCTGGCAAGATACCTTCTG
>JBIKTP010000349.1:0-4048 GCA_044348035.1 Burkholderiaceae bacterium | reverse complement strand
CCTACGGCGTGACCCTGCAGGCCGGCATGCGGGTCGAGGCTGCCTTCACGGCCGAGATTCCCTGACGCAGGCGGACCTGGTCCCGCGTCGAAAGGCAAGACACGATGAAGATCGCTTCCATTGAAACCATCCCGGTCCGGATTCCCCTGACGACCGAGCGCCAGATGATCACGGCGCTGGGCATGCACGATGTCTCGGAGTATGTGCTGGTCCGGCTCACCACCGACACCGGGCTGGTCGGTGTGGGCGAGGCCACGGCCACCGCCCGCTGGAGCGGGGAAACGGTCTGGGGGGTCCAGGGGATCATCCAGAACCTGTTCGCCCCGCTGCTCGTCGGGCGCAGCCTGGACGATCTGGCAGCGATCGACCAGTGCATGGACCTGGCCGCGATCGACAACTGGTTCGCCAAGTCCGCCATCGAGATGGCCTGCTGGGACGTGCTCGGCAAGGCCGCCGGTCTTCCGGTCCATGCGCTGCTCGGCGGGGCCGTGCGGCCCCTGACGATCCGCAACCGGTTCTCGCTGGGCGCCTACCCGCCCGCGATCGCTGCGCAACGGGCGAAGCAGCGGGTGGCCGACGGCTTCACCACCATCAAGGTGAAGGTGGGCACGGGGCCCGAGGAGGATGTGCAGCGGGTGCACGCGGTACGCGAGGCGATCGGGCCCGGGCATGAACTCACGATCGATGCGAACGGCGGATGGACGGATGCCCAGGCCCGCTACTGCCTGCAGAAGATCGCCGACTGCAATGTCGTGCTGGTCGAGCAGCCGCTGCCGCGCGGGAACTACTCCGAACTGCGCAGACTGCGTGCGGACACCGGCATCCGGGTGCTGGCCGACGAAAGCTGCTTCGACGAAGTGCAGCTGCGCGAGCTGATCCTGCAGGACTGCTGCGATGCCGTGACCCTGTACCCCGGCAAGCAGGGCGGCATCACCAAGGCGCGCCGGCTCGCCGCCATCGCGGCCGATGCCGGCATTCCGTGCACCATCGGCTCCAACCTCGAATGGGACATCGGCGCGGCCGCGATGATGCAGTTCATCGTGTCCACGCCGAACGTGCAGATCGAAACCATCCCGGGCGACTGCCTGGGACCGAGCTACCACGCGTTCTCGATCGTGCGGCAGCCCCTGAAGATCGAGGGCGCTTTCACGACCTTGCCAGCCGAGCCGGGGCTGGGGATCACGGTCGACTGGGACCAGGTCGAGCGCCACCGAATCCGCTTCCCGGGCGCTCGGTGAGCGCCTGATTCATCGGGTCGAGCGGCACCTGGGCGGGCGCGCCGGCGGCCAGCCCGGCCGGCATCAGGGGCCTTCCGGGGCCGCGCGCCGCTGCGCGCCCTGCCGTTCGATCATCCAGCCGGGATATTCGGAGGGCAGCGCACTCACCTCGTCGATCGCCTGGAGCTCCTGCGGCGACAGCGTCAACTCCGACGCGCCCAGGTTGTCGGCGAGCTGGGCCGGTGTCCTGGCCCCCAGGATCACGCTGGTGACCTGCCGACGGCTCAGCAGCCAGGCCAGCGCCACGCGGGCGACCGAGACCTGGTGCCCCTCGGCAATCGGGCGCATCACATCCACACAGCGAAAGGCACGCGGCTTGTCGACCAACGGGAAATCGAAGCTGGCACGCCGCGCGCCCTCGGGGCCACTGCCGTCCGGGTGGAACTTGCCGCTCAGAAGGCCTCCGGCCAACGGGCTCCAGACCATCAGGCCGAGCTGCTGGTCCTGCAGCAGCGGAACCACCTCGCGCTCCAGGTCACGCCCGGCCACGGTGTAGTAGGCCTGCACGCTCTCGAAGCGGGCCCAACCCTGCTTGTCGGAGATCGCCAGCCCCTTCATGATCTGCCAGGCCGCCATGTTGCACAGCCCGATGGAGCGGACCTTGCCGGAACGCACCATGTCGTTGAGTGTGCACAGGACCTCATCCATCGGGGTCAGCGGGTCGAAGCCATGCAACTGGTACAGGTCGATATGGTCGAGCTGCAGGCGCCGCAGGCTGGCGTCCAGCGCGTGCATCAGGTGATGGCGTGACTGCCCGCGCGCGTTCGGGGACCTGGCGTCCATCACGTTGGATGCCTTGGTGGCGATCACCAGCTCGTCGCGCGGCAGCCCCAGTGTCCTGATGGCCTGGCCGGTGATCGTCTCCGCCCTGCCGAACGCATAGACATTGGCGGTATCGATGAAGTTCACACCGGCGTCGAAGGCCTGCTTGACCAGGGCAGTGGATGCCTGCTGGTCCAGGTCGCCGACGATCTTCCACATGCCCTCGATACCACCGAAGGTCATGGTGCCCAGGCACAACTCGGAAACATACAGGCCGGTACGGCCCAACAAACGGTAGCGCATGGTGTTCTTTCAAAGAGGTTGCAGTGCTGCAGAAAAAGTGGCGAGCGCTCAGGCGCAAGCGCGGTACATCAGGTCGAAGCGCCTGCGGAAGACATGGGTGTCAGCTCGCACTGGCCGCTGTGTCGCGGCCGGGGATTGAACCGGCGTGCCGATCGTGCCAGAAGCCGGCCAGCCGGACAAGAGGAGCGACACAGCCTCTGCAGTTCCTGCAATGGGCACGGCCGAAGGCGGCGGCCTGCTGGTGGACAGCGGCTTGGCGTGGATGCCGAGGAACTCGTTGCAAAGGCCTGATGCTTGCGCATGCCCGCCACTGGCTGGCCAGGCACAATCCGCAGAATGCGAACCATGGACACCATCCCCGAACTCCGCGCGATCCTGCGGGACTGCCACACCCTGGCGGTAGTCGGCCTGTCGGCCGAGTGGCACCGGCCCGGTTTCTTCGCCGCCAGGTACATGCCGGCGCACGGCTACCGCATCGTCCCGGTGAGCCCGCGCTACGCGGCCAGCGGCACCGACATCCTGGGCGAGCGCTGTTGCGCCGAACCGGCGTACATCCCCTTCCCGGTCGACATGGTCGATATGTTCCGGCGCGCCGAGGACGTGCTTCCGATCGCACAGGAGGCGGTGCGCATCGGCGCGCGCTGCCTGTGGCAGCAGATCGGGGTGAAAAACGTCGAGGCGAACGCCTTGCCCGCGAGCATGGCCTGAACCGTCCGCAACGCCATGAACCCCTCCTCGCACACCCACTCTGGCCAGCGTGCGCTGGTCACCGCTGCTGCCAGCGGCATCGGGCGCGTGATTGCACAGGGCCTGCTGGACGCTGGCGCGCAGGTGTACATCTGCGACGCAGACGCCGCGCAGCTGGCCCGCACGCTGGGGGAGGAGCCGCGCCTGAAGGGATGCCTGTGTGATGTGTCCGACGAGTCTCAGGTGCGCGGGCTGTTTGGCGAGGCACTGGCCCACCTGGGGGGTCTGGACATCCTTGTCAACAATGCCGGCATCGCCGGGCCCACCGCGCCGGTGGAAGACATCACCCTGGAAGACTGGCGCCGATGCATGGCCGTCAACCTGGACGGCAGTTTCCTGTGTGCCCGCGAGGCCGCACCGGTGATGCGCCGCCAGGGGGGTGGGTCCATCATCAACATGTCGTCCACGGGGGGACTGTTCGGCTTTCCAAGGCGCGCACCGTACGCGTCAGCCAAATGGGCGATCCGGGGCTTCACGCGCACACTGGCGCAGGAACTCGGCCCGCATGGCGTGCGCGTCAACTGCATCTGCCCGGGCTCGGTCAGCGGCGAGCGCATCGACCGGGTCATCGCAGCCGAGGCCCGCGCCACCGGCCAGACGCCGCAGGAGGTACGCCGCAGCTACACCGACGCCGTGTCCTTGCGCGCATTCGTCACGCCCGAAGACATCGCGCAGACCGTGCTGTTCCTGACCTCGGCGGCCGGTGCCCGCATCTCGGGCCAGGACATCACGGTGGACGGGCATACCGAAACCCTGTGACCCGGCAGGGCGGCAAGGTCCCGCATGCTGTCTGCAACGGCCTGCGCACGCAGCCGTCACGCACCTGCCACCTAGCGCTCATCCGGCGACCGTTGGGCGTGCAGCAGGTGCGCGATCGAATATGCGTAGTAGCGCAGCAGCGGCAGTTCGTCCGGGCTGGGGCGCAGCAGCCCGCCGTCCTCCTGCACCAGGCGGCGCAA
>JBIKTP010000348.1:0-4058 GCA_044348035.1 Burkholderiaceae bacterium | reverse complement strand
CAGACCGGCCGCGCAGTCGAGTGCATCGCCATCGTGATGCTGGTCTACCTGACCACGTCCCTGGGCACATCGCTGCTGATGAACTGGTACAACGCCCGGTCGGCGATCAAGGAGCGTTGACCATGGCTGCACAGACCTTTCAGCCGATCGCGGCCCGCCCGGCACCCGTCAAGACCGAGGGACTTGTCGCCTGGGTCCGCATCAACCTCTTCAGCGACCTGGCCACGTCGCTGATGACCATCGTCGTTGGCGGCATCCTGCTGTACGCCCTGCCGCAGTTCTTCAGCTGGGCCCTGTTCCGCGCCTCCTGGCTGCCGGATTTCGACGCCTGCCGTGTGGAAGGTGTCGGCGCCTGCTGGGGGGTGGTCACTGAAAAATACCGTTTCATCCTGTTCGGCCGCTACCCGTTCGAGGAACAATGGCGCCCACTGGCGGCTACGGCCCTGATGCTGGTCCTGCTGGCGGCAAGCTGCATGCGCGCTTTCTGGAAACCCTGGCTGGCGATTCTGTGGGTCCTTGTCCTGAGCGCCTGTTTCATGCTGATGTACGGCGACACGCTCGGAATGTCCAAGGTGGAGACCGACCGCTGGGGTGGCCTGCCACTGACCATCCTGCTGGCCTCTCTGTCGATGGTGATGGCCTTCCCGATCGCGATGGTCGTGGCCCTGGGCCGCCGCTCGCAGCTCCCGGCCATCCGCACCTTCTGCACCATCTACGTCGAGCTCATCCGCGGCGTGCCGCTGATCTCGGTGCTGTTCATGGCTTCGTTCATGTTCCCGCTCTTCATGCCGCAGGGTCTGACGATCGATGTGCTGATCCGGGTGCTGGTGGGCATCACGCTGTTTGCCGCGGCCTACATGGCCGAGGTGATCCGTGGCGGCCTGCAGGCCATCCCCAAGGGCCAGCTCGAGGCGGCGGCCTCGCTGGGCCTGTCGTACTGGCAGACCCAGCGCAAGATCGTGCTGCCGCAGGCGCTGGCCATGGTGGTGCCGAGCATCATGAACAATTTCATCAGCGTGTTCAAGGACACCTCGCTGGTCACCATCGTGAGCCTCTATGAACTCACCGGCGCGCTGTCGCTGGCGCTCAACTCGGATGCCGACTGGCGGCCGTTCAAGATCGAGGGCTACCTGTTCATCACGCTGATCTATTTCGTCTTCTGCTTCTCGATGTCGCGCTACAGCATCTGGATCGAGAAACAGGTCAACAAGGGCAAGGCCCGCTGACCCGCTGCATCCTGGCGGCATCCCCTTCAACTACCTCACCGATTCCCCATGGCTGAACCCATCATCAAATTCGACAAGCTCAACAAGTGGTATGGCAACAATTTCCATGTGTTGCGCGACATCGACCTCGACGTCGCGCCCGGTGAGCGCATCGTCATCTGCGGCCCGTCGGGCTCGGGCAAGTCGACGCTGATCCGCTGCATCAACCGCCTGGAGGAGCACCAGCAGGGGCATCTCTGGGTGGACGGTGTGGAGCTCACCGACGACGTCAAGGCCATCGATGACGTGCGCAAGAAGGTCGGCATGGTATTCCAGCAGTTCAACCTGTTCCCGCACCTGACCGTCCTGGAGAACCTCACCCTGTCGCCGATGTGGGTCGGCAAGATGCCCAAGAAGGAAGCCGAGGAAAAGGCCATGGCACAGCTCAAGCGGGTGCGTATCGCCGAGCAGGCCGGCAAGTACCCGCTGCAGCTGTCCGGTGGCCAGCAGCAGCGCGTGGCGATCGCCCGCGCGCTGTGTCTCACGCCCAAGATCATGCTGTTCGACGAGCCCACCTCCGCGCTCGACCCCGAGATGATCAAGGAAGTGCTCGACGTCATGGTCGAGATGGCCAGCCAGGGCATCACCATGTTGTGCGTCACCCATGAGATGGGTTTTGCCAAGGCCGTCGCCGACCGCGTGATCTTCATGGACCAGGGACAGATCGTCGAGCAGAACAACCCGCACGAGTTCTTCAACAACCCGCAGAACGAGCGCAGCAAGGACTTCCTGTCCAAGATCCTCGGTCACTGAGGTCTTGCCGCCGTTTCTTTTCCTGCTGGCGGCCTGCAACCTGGTCATCGGCACCAGCGCGTTCTGCCTGACCGGTATCCTTCAGGCGGTTGCGCAGTCGCTGGGCGTGAGCGTTGCCGCAGTCGGGCAGACCACGACGGCCTATGCCCTGTCGACCGCGCTGCTTGCGCCGATGCTGCTGTTGCTCACCGGTCGGTGGTCCCGCCGAACAGCGCTGCAGATGGCCATGGTGCTGTTCTGTACCGGCATGCTGATGTCGGGGTTTGCGCAGTCATTGCCCATGCTGCTGGCCGGCCGGGCGCTCATGGGCGCCGGAGCAGTCTTCACACCGATCGCGGCCAGCATTGCCGTCTCGTCGGTGACGCCGGCCCGCCAGGGCAAGGCGCTCTCCCTGGTGTTCCTGGGCATGAGCCTGAGTTATGTGATCGGGCTGCCGCTGGGCGCATGGATCGGCCTTCAATTCGGCTGGCGCGTACCGGTCATCGGACTGGCTGCGCTGTGCGGCCTGATGGTCGTGCTGATAGGCGCCTGGCTGCCGGCCCGGATCCAGGCACCCGGAGCGAGCCTGTCTGGCCTGGGGCCCCTCCTGCGCCGGCCCGAGGTGCTTCGGGTGCTGGGCCTGACACTGGGCTATTTCAGTGCGATCTTCACCGTCTTCTCGTACATCGGACCGGTGCTGCAGGCGCTCAACCCGATGAGCGCCACCACACTGTCGCTGACACTCATGATGTTCGGCCTGGCTGGCGTGGGAGGCACACTGACCGGGGGCTGGGCCACCGACCGCTTCGGTCCGGTGCGCACACTGCGCGCGCAGCTGGCCATCCTGACGCTCATGATGCTGCTGGTTCCGCTGACCCGTGGCAACTACGCGTTCATGATGCTGACCTTCGCCATCTGGGGCCTGGCGGGCTTCGGCATGATGTCGCCCACACAGGCAAGGCTCGCGGCCGCGGCGCCGGGTCAGGCGCCGATCCTGTTCAGCTTCAACTCCTCCATGCTGTATGCCGGCACTGCGCTGGGGGCGGCGGTGGGCGGTCTGGCCGGCGCGTCCTGGGGGCATGCCAACCTCGCGTGGGTCGGCGCCGGCTTCGCGGTGCTGGCCAGCCTGAGCTTCATGGGGCGCAGGCAATGACGGCGACCCGCACTTATTGATGCCCGTCAGGCCGGCGCCCCTTGAAAGCAGGCACCCCGGGCTGCATCTGCTAATCTCTGTCCATTCACATCAACCACGCAGGAGGGCATTCCATGTCTGAATCTCACGCATCCACCATCAGCGACCAGCAACAACTCGTCAGCGACATGAAATCAGCCATTGCCGATGCGGAAGACATGCTGCACGCCACGGCTGATCAGGCCGGCGAGAAGGTTGCCAGCATGCGTGCCCGCATCCAGGAGCGCCTGAAGGGTGCCCGCGTCCGCCTGGCCGATGCCGAGGCAACCCTCGTTGCCAAGACCCGCGCGGCGGCCCGTGCCACCGATGCCTATGTGCACGAGTCCCCCTGGACGGCTGTCGGGATCGCTGCCGGCGTCGGCTTGCTGGTCGGCCTGATCCTCGGCCGGCGCTGATTGGCCGGCGCATCCCTGCCCGCAGCCACTGCCGCTGCCATGCGAGGCCGTCAATCTCCCGAACCAGCGGATACCACGGCTTTTGCCGGGCCTGACCGCGCCTGCAGCCCATGAGCGGCCCCACCGAGGCGCCGCGCGGCCTGCTTGCTGCACTGCAGACTGTTGCAGCCAGCCTTCTGGCCATGGGGCAGACGCGGCTGGAACTGCTGGCCAACGAGATCGAGGTCCAGAAGCTCCAGGCCCTGCGCATGCTGTTGCTGGCTGGCGCACTGCTGTTTTGCGCGGGCCTGGGTATCGTGTTGCTGGTGGTGCTGCTCGCACTGGCGGCCGGGGAGTTCCGCCTGCTCGTGGTGGGCTGCTGTGCCGTGGCGTTCCTGCTGACGGCAGTCTTTCTTTACCGGGCGCTGATGCGGGCGACCCGTGCACCAGAGCCCGCTTTCGACGCCACGCTGGCTGAGCTCCAGGAAGACATTC
>JBIKTP010000347.1:0-4061 GCA_044348035.1 Burkholderiaceae bacterium | reverse complement strand
CAGCTTGCGTTTGAGTTTCATGGTCGGGGTGAGTTCCTCGTCCTCGGCGCTGAGCTGGGTGTCGAGCAGGAAGAATTTCTTGATCTGCTCGACGCGGGCAAACTTCTTGTTCACGCGCTCCATTTCGGCCTGGATCAGGGCCTGCACTTCGGGGGCGCGCGTCAGGCTGGCATAGTTCGAGAACGGCACCTCGTGGTCCTGTGCGTATTTTTCGACGTTCTCCTGGTCGATCATGATGATCACGACGAGGTAGGGCCGCTTGTCGCCGATCACCACCGCGTCGGTGATGTAGGGCGAGAACTTGAGTTCGTTCTCCAGCTCGCTGGGCGTGATGTTCTTGCCGCCGGCGGTGATGATGATGTCCTTCATCCGGTCGGTGATCCGGAAGTATCCGTCCTCGTCCATGGTGCCCACGTCGCCGGTATGCAGCCAGCCGTCCTTGTCGATGGTCTCGGCAGTCTTCTCGGGCTGGTTCAGGTAACCCATGAACACATTGCGCCCGCGCATCAGCAACTCGCCGGTCTGCGGGTCGACGCGCACCTCCACACCATCGGTGGCCCGCCCGATCGTGCCCGGACGGATCCTGTCGGCGGTGCTGGCGGTGCCCAATGCACCGGATTCCGTCATGCCCCAGCCTTCGAGCATCGGAATGCCCAGCGCCAGGTACCAGCGGATCAGCTCCGGCGAGATCGGCGCAGCGCCCGACAGCAAGGCTTGTGCGCGGTGGATGCCGATCAACTTGCGCACGTTGTTGAGGGCCAGCACACGGCCGACCTCGAAGCGGAACTTCAGCCAGCCGTCCACCGGCTGCCCGGCAAGCACCTTGTCGGCGACCTGGCTGCCGATACCGATGGCCCAGGCATACACGAGTTGCTGCAGGCGCGACGCTTCCTTGATGGTGATGACGACACCGGAATAGAACTTTTCCCAGACCCGGGGTACCGCGAACAGGAAGGTCGGCGAGATCTCGCGCACGTTCTCGGGAATGGTGTCCGGGTTCTCGACGAAGTTCAGCACGCAGCCGGTGTAGACCGACGAATACTCCCCGATGATGCGCTCCGCGATGTGGCATAGCGGCAGGAAACACATGCGTTCGTCGTGCTCCAGCGAGGGCAGCCGGATATTGACCTGGCGCACGCTGTACACCAGCCCGGAATGGCTTTGCATCGCGCCCTTGGGCTTGCCGGTGGTGCCCGAGGTGTAGACCAGGATCGCCAGATCTTCCGGGCGGCTGGCGCGGATGCGTTCCTCCAGCCCCTGCGGATGCTGCTGCAGCCAGGCCCGGCCGGCCTCGCGCAGCTTGTCCAGCGACATCACACCCGGGTCGTCCAGATCACGCAGGCCCTTCATGTCGAACACGATGATCTTGCGCAGGCGCGGCAGCTGGGGGCGGACCTCCAGGGCCTTGTCCAGCTGCTCTTCGTCCTCGACGAACAGCAGCACTGTTCCGGAGTCCTCGCACAGATACTGCACCTGGCTGGGCGCATCCGTCGGGTAGATGCCGTTGCTCACGCCGGCGCAGCTCAGGATCGCCAGGTCGGTCAGCACCCAGCGTACCAGCGTGTTGGACAGGATGGCGGCGCATTCGCCGCGTTCGAAGCCAATGCTCATCAGGCCCGCGCCGATCTCGCGCACGGCGGTGGCGGCGTCGTTCCAGGACCAGCTGTGCCAGATGCCGAGCTCCTTCTGGCGCAGCCACACCTGGGGGCCGCGGGCCGCGACGGCATTCCAGAACAGCTCGGGAATCGTTTCGCCCGCCATCCGCAGCGACGTGTTCGGCGCGTATTTCGTCAGGGTCCAGAGGTTGCTCATGGGGTGGGCCTCATCTCCAGTTTTTCTTCTTTTTCCAGCGCCGGTCGCCGCGCACCCCGGTTTCCTTCATGCCGAGGTAGAACTCCTTGATGTCTTCCTTCTCGCGCAGGTTGGCACAGGTGTCCTCCATGACGATGCGGCCGTTCTCCAGCACGTAGCCGTAGTCGGAGGCATTGAGCGCCATGTTCGCGTTCTGCTCCACCAGCAGGATGGTCATGCCGCGCTCGCGGTTGATGCGCACCACGATCTCGAAGATTTCCCTGGTGAGTTTGGGCGACAGGCCCAGGCTGGGTTCGTCGAGCAGCATCAGGTCGGGCGCGGCCATCAGCGCGCGCGAGATCGCCAGCATCTGCTGCTGGCCGCCCGACAGCAGCCCGGCGTCCTGGGCGGCGCGCTCGCGCAGGATCGGGAAATAGGCGAACACCGCCTCCATGTCCTTGTGCACGCCGTCGGTGTCCTTGCGGGTGTAGGCGCCCATCAGCAGGTTGTCGCGCACCGACAGCAGCGGGAACACCTCGCGGCCTTCCGGCACATGGCACAGGCCCCGCTGCACGATGGTGGCGGGGTCGCGCGCCGTGATGTCTTCGCCCTTGAACTCGATCGACCCCTTGCGCGGGTCGATGATGCCCGAGATGGTCTTGAGGATGGTGGTCTTGCCCGCGCCGTTGGAGCCGAGCACGGTGGCGATCTCGCCGCGGCGCACCTGCAGGCTGACGCCGCGGATGGCCTTGATCGGGCCATACGCGCTCTCGACATTGAGCAGCTTGAGCACCGGCTGGTCGCTCATGGGGACGGGAGAATCGCTCACGAACGGGCTCCCTGTCCGGCGACTGCCGCCACGGGCCGGCGCAGCGAGGACACGTCGTCGATCGAGCCGAGGTAGGCCTCGATCACGCCGGCATCGTTCTGGACCTCGGACGGGGTTCCCTGGGCCAGCGTGGCGCCCTGGTTCATGGCCAGGACCCGGTCGGACACCTTGGAGACCAGGCTCATGTCGTGTTCCACCATCAGCACCGTGATGCCGAGTTCGTGCTGGATATCCTTGATCCAGAAGGCCATGTCGCCGGTTTCCTCGACGTTCAGGCCGGAGGATGGCTCGTCGAGCAGCAGCAGCTTGGGGCCGGTGGACAGCGCCCGTGCCAGCTCGACCACCTTGCGCACCCCGTAGGGCAGGCCGGCCACCAGCGAGTCGCGGTAGTGCTGCAGGTCGAGCAGGTCGATCACCTGTTCCACATGCTGGCGCGCCGCCACCTCGGCCTCGCGGGTCTTGCGGGTGAAGAACATCTCGCTCCACAGCCCCGTGCTGCGGTGGGTGTGGCGGCCGATCAGCAGGTTCTGCAGCACCGAGGCATGTTCGAACAGCTCGATGTTCTGGAAGGTGCGGGCAATGCCCAGCCGCGCGATCTCGTGGGCCGGCGTGTGGGTGAGATTCTGGCCTTCGAAGAAGATCTCGCCGGTTGTCGGGGTGTACAGGCGGCTGATCAGGTTGAACACCGTGGTCTTGCCCGCGCCGTTGGGGCCGATCAGCGTGAACACCTCGCCCTTGCGCACATCGAAACTCACGGAATTGACCGCCAGCACGCCGCCAAAACGCATGCTGAGGTTGCGCGCGGAGAGAAGCACCTCGCCGGCCGGCGTGTCTTGAGGAGGGCGTGGCGAGTTCACTGGAGTACCTTCGCCCTGCGGGCTGCGGTGCTGAGCACCTTGGGGCGGCCCGGCGGTGCTCATGACAGACGGTCCGATTTCTGGAATGACTTCTGCCGCTTGAACATGCCCTTGCGGTAGAACGGGAAGATCTGCAGGTAGGTGCGCACCTTGAGCCAGCGGCCGTAGATGCCCATCGGCTCGAACAGCACGAAGGCGATCAGCACCACGCCGAACACGACGCCCTGCAGTCCCGGCGCCATGCCGATGGCTGCCGGCAGGTAGTCCTTGCCCAGCGCAATCAGCTGCGGCATGCTGATCACGAAGATGGCCCCGAGAAAGGCGCCGTGCACCGAACCCAGGCCGCCCACGACGATCAGCAGCAGCAGCTCGATCGACTGCAGCAGCCCGAACTGGTCGGGCGAGATGAACTGCAGCTTGTGGGCATACAGCGCGCCCGCGATGCCGGTGATCGCGGCCGACAGCGCGAACGAAATCGTTTTGTAGCGCGCCAGGTGGATGCCCATGCTCTGGGCCGAGACCTCCGAGTCGCGGATGGCCACGAACGCGCGCCCGGTCGATGAACGCAGCAGGTTCAGGATGGC
>JBIKTP010000346.1:0-4069 GCA_044348035.1 Burkholderiaceae bacterium | reverse complement strand
ATCTTCCAGGTGGAGGCGATTCCGCGCACCCTGTCGGGCAAGAAGCAGGAGTTGCCCATCAAGAAGCTGTTGCTCGGTCAGCCGATCGAGAGGGTGGTCAACCGCGAGGCGATGGCCAATCCGCAGTGCCTGGCCTGGTACGAGGCCTTCGCCCGCGCACACCAGGCGGTCGCGTCAAAGCCGTGAACTCGGCGCCGAGGGGTAGGTCGAATTATGGATGGTGACGAGGCTCATCAGGGCTGTCACCACCTCGGGCTTGAAGCCCACCCGCGCGTGCCCGAGCCCGTCGCCGCCGCTGAGCACCAGCTTCTGCATGTATTCGACGCAGTCCCGCGAGCCCCAGAACACGCGGATGGCCTTGCCGATGTGAGCATGGTGCGTGTCGATCAAGGCCATGGCCATGTCGATGCCGACCTGTACGGGCAACTCATGCAGCGGCAGGGGCCGGGTGGCCAGTGCCTCTTCTTCCCACGATATGGGTGGAAAACCGACCGCCTCTGGTTTGCCATTGTTGACCATGGTGTTACTCCATAAGTGGATCCACAGTCATTATCCGCGCAGTTTGGACCCGGCGGGCCCTCCCACCTCACGCAGTGCCGGATTCAGCGGTGCGGGCCACGGCTTGCAGCCAGTCGCAGAACTGCCGCAGGGCGGCCGAACCCTCCTGACGCTCGGGCAGCACCAGGTAATAGGCCCGATCGCCATAGGCCGACGTGCAGCAGGCCTCGACCAGTGCACCGCTGGCCAATTCCTCCGTGACCAGCAGGCGCGGCATCAGTGCCACCCCCATTCCGCTGATGGCAGCGGCAGCCGACATCGAGAACACTTCGTAACGCGGCCCGGCCAGCGCCCGGGGCGCGGGTTCGCCGGCGTGGTCGAACCATTGCCGCCAGGCCATCGGACGGGTGCTTTGCTGCAGCAAGGGCATCCGGGCCAGTTCTGCGGGTGACAGCGGGCGGCCGCGCGGGAGCAGCGCCGGCGCACATACCGGCACGAGGGCTTCATGCAACAGGCGCACCGAGCGTGTCCCGGCCCAGTTGGCCACCTGCTCGGGCGTGCCGGCATACAGGGCGGCATCGACAGCGGTGTCGGCGAACAGGAACGGCCGGGTGCGGGTTTCGACATGCACCACGATGCCCGGGTGGGTGGCAGCCAGCGCGGGCAGGCGTGGCACCAGCCAGCGGGTGGCGAAGGTCGGCACGGCGGCCAGCCGGATCGCCTGGTCCTCGCCGGTGCCGGACATCGCCTCCAGCGTGTCCTGTTCCAGCGCCTGCAGGCGTTGCCGCACCTGCTGGGCATAGGCCGCGCCGCGTGCCGTGAGCGCCACACCGTGGCGCGTGCGCTGGAACAGGACCTGGCCGACCATGCGCTCGAGCGCGGCAATCTGGCGCGATACGGCGCTCTGGGTCAGGGCCAGTTCCTGGGCCGCGCGGGTGTAGCTCTCGTGGCGTGCGGCGGCCTCGAAACACAGCAGGCAATGGGTGGCGGGAATGCGTCGGCGCATGGCGGGGTGGGCCAGCTGGCGGCGGTCAGTGGTCTGCGCAGGCCGCCGCGGCC
This sequence comes from Burkholderiaceae bacterium, assembly GCA_044348035.1. Lineage (GTDB taxonomy): Bacteria > Pseudomonadota > Gammaproteobacteria > Burkholderiales > Burkholderiaceae_C > CAISIP01. The sequence continues at coordinate 2,512 of JBIKTP010000346.1, read as the reverse complement.
GCGCGCGGGGTGCGCAGGTGGGCAATGCCGCGTTGTTCCAAGAACCGGGTCATGACGGCCCACAGCTCCAGCACCTTGCCGAAGTTCACCGCCAGGCTGCCCTCCTGCGGTGGCACCTCGATCCAGTGGCCATCGCGGTGTTGCGCCTGCAGGCCCTCGACACCGTCCAGCGACCCGGCCGGGCGCACCGGGTAATGCAGCAGGCGCAGGGTCGACACGCCAGGGTCGAAGGCGGCGTCGAAATGGTTCTCGGGCAGACCGAGGCTGCGGGCGAGGGCATGCATCGGGGCCAGCGCCAGCCGGGTCCTCGCCAGGTAGTCGCTGCGGGCCTGCGCATGCCCGCCGGGCCGTGCGGCTTCGGGTGGCAGGGGCGTCGCCTCGCGCAGCGGGTCGGTGGCGTCCACGACACCCGCGCCCCAGGCCAGGTCCGGCCCCATGTCGATGCCCTCCTTGTAGGTGGCCTGGCCGGCTTGGGCCGGGAACCAGCCACGGTAGACATTTGGCCGGGATGGGTCGAAGTTCCAGCGCCAGAGCTTGCGGATCTCGGGGATGGGGGCTCGTGGCATGTGGGTCTCCGGGTGGGGCGCTGTGGCGGTCGTATCGGGCAGGGTTTGCCAGCCCAGATATGTTATGGGAGCATATCTGGATGCCAAAGCATTGCTTGTCGGGGGGGCACCGGCCCACTACCATGGTGGTCTTTGATCATCCGGAGACGCCCCATGGCACATGCCGCTTTCAACTGGCAAGACCCCTTTCTGCTGAATGACCAGCTCAGTGACGACGAGCGCATGGTGCGGGAAGCCGCCGCCGCCTATTGCCAGGACCAGCTGCTGCCCCGCGTGACCCAGGCATTCCGGGATGGCACGACCGACCCGGCCATCTTCCGCGAGATGGGTGCGCTCGGCCTGCTCGGGCCCACCATTCCAGAAACCTACGGCGGCCCGGGCCTGAACTATGTCGCCTACGGACTGATCGCGCGCGAGGTGGAGCGTGTCGACTCCGGCTACCGCTCGATGATGAGCGTGCAGAGCTCGCTGGTGATGCTGCCGATCTTCGAGTTCGGCACCGAGGCGCAGCGCCAGAAGTACCTGCCGCGCCTGGCCACCGGCGAGTGGATCGGCTGCTTTGGCCTGACCGAGCCCGACCACGGCTCCGACCCCGGCTCGATGGCCACGCGTGCGCAGAAGGTGCCGGGCGGCTACAGCCTCAAGGGCTCCAAGATGTGGATCTCCAACAGCCCGCTGGCCGATGTGTTCGTGGTCTGGGCCAAGGAGGTGTCCGAGGGCGGGCAGGTGGGCCCGATCCGCGGCTTCGTGCTGGAAAAGGGCATGGCCGGGCTGAGTGCGCCGGCCATCCACGGCAAGGTCGGCCTGCGGGCGTCCATCACCGGCGAGATCGTCATGGACGGCGTGTTCTGCCCCGAGGAAAACGCCTTCCCCGAGGTGCAGGGGCTCAAGGGCCCGTTCACCTGCCTGAATTCGGCGCGTTACGGCATTGCCTGGGGCGCCCTGGGCGCGGCCGAGGACTGCTGGCTGCGCGCCCGCCAGTACACGATGGACCGCAAGCAGTTCGGCCGCCCGCTGGCCGCCAACCAGCTGATCCAGAAGAAGCTGGCCGACATGCAGACGGAAATCGCGCTCGGCCTGCAGGGCTGTCTGCGCCTGGGCCGCATGAAGGACGCCGGCACCGCGTCGGTCGAGATCACGTCCATCCTCAAGCGCAATTCCTGCGGCAAGGCCCTGGACATCGCCCGCCTGGCGCGCGACATGATGGGCGGCAACGGCATCTCCGACGAGTTCGGCGTGGCGCGCCATCTGGTGAACCTGGAGGTGGTGAACACCTACGAGGGCACGCATGACATCCATGCGCTGATCCTGGGTCGTGCGCAGACGGGCATCGCCGCGTTTGCCAACTAGGCCCGCGGCGATGCAGGCCCCCTCCACCGCAGCCGGCGCCACGGGTGCGCTCTCCCATATCAAGGTGCTGGACCTGTCGCGCGTGCTGGCCGGTCCCTGGTGCACGCAGATGCTGGCCGACCTCGGGGCGGACGTGGTCAAGGTCGAGCGGCCCGGCGAGGGCGACGACACGCGCCATTGGGGGCCCCCCTATCTGCAGGACGGCGAAGGGCACGACACCGACCAGGCCAGCTATTTCACCTGCACCAACCGCAACAAGCGCGCGATCACGCTCAACCTGGCCGACCCGCGGGGGCAGGCGCTGGTGCGCCAGCTGGCCCTGCAGAGCGACGTGCTGGTGGAGAACTTCAAGGTCGGTGGCCTGGCGGCCTACGGGCTGGACTACGCCAGCCTGAAGGCGCTGAATCCGCGGCTGATCTACTGCTCGATCACCGGCTTCGGCCAGAGCGGCCCGTATGCCGAACGCGCCGGGTATGACCTGATGATCCAGGCCATGAGCGGCATGATGAGCATCACCGGCCGCGCCGATGGTGTCCCGGGCGGCGGCCCGCAACGGGTGGGCGTGGCCCTCACCGACCTTTTCACCGGCACCTTCG
>JBIKTP010000017.1:0-11996 GCA_044348035.1 Burkholderiaceae bacterium | reverse complement strand
GCCACGGGCCGGATCGGGCCCCATCGCGCAGGTGCCACTGGGGTGGAAGATGGTGGCCCCGTTGTTGCGGCAGAAGTCGAGCAGTGCCGCATCGTCCGCCGCATCCGGCCCCGGCTTCACCTCCCGCCGCACCCAGGGCTGCATGGCAGGTGATTGCGCAATGGCACGGGCGGCCCGCACGGCTGCCACGGCGGTGCGCCGGTCCCGCTCGGTGGACAGGTAGTTCGGCTGCATGGCGGGCGGCTCCAGGGGATCGCGCGAGCGGATCCGGACATGCCCGCGCGACTCCGGCCGCAACTGGCAGACCGACATCGTCATCCCGGAGAACGGGTGCACCTTGCCGCCCGCCATGTCGGCAGACAGGGTGGCCACATGGAACTGCACATCCGGCGTGGCCGCCTCGTCGGGGAGTACCCGCAGGAAACAGCCCCCCTGGTTGATGCCCACGGCCAGCGGACCGCTGCGGTGCAGCAGCCACTGCAGCCCCAGCCGGGCCTGCCCGGTCAGCGAGCGCAGGGCATCGTTGGTGGTGGGCCGGGTGCACTCGAAGATGAGACGCATCTGCAGGTGGTCCTGCAGGTTCTCGCCGACGCCCGGCAGGTCATGCACGGCAGGAATATCGTGCTTCTGCAGCAGCTGCGCGGGCCCGATGCCGGAGAGCTGCAGCAGCTGCGGGGACTGGATCGCACCCGCGCACAGGATGACCTCGCCGCGGCAGCGCGCCAGCCGGTCGACACCACCCTGGCGGTACCACACGCCATCCGCACGGCGGCCGGTCAGGGCCAGCCGCAGGGCCTTGGCCTGCGTCTCGACGCGCAGGTTTACGCGGCCCCGTGCCGGGCGCAGGTAGCCCTTGGCCGTGCTCCAGCGCCAGCCGCGCCAGGTGTTGAGCTGGTAGTAGCCGGCACCCTCCTGACGGGCCCCGTTGAAGTCGTCGTTGCGCGGCACGCCCTGCTGGCCGGCGCCTGCGATGAAGGCCTCGATCAGCGGGTCGCTCTGGCCGATGTCCGACACCGACAGGGGCCCGTCGGCGCCGTGCCAGTCATCGGCGCCGCGCTGGTTGCGCTCGGAGCGGATGAAGTAGGGCAACACGTCGTCGTAGCCCCAGCCCGGGTTGCCCAGCGCGGCCCAGCGGTCGTAGTCCTCGCGCTGGCCGCGGATGTAGATCAGCCCGTTGATCGAGCTCGACCCGCCCAGCGTCTTGCCGCGGGGCCAGTAGATGCGGCGCCCGTTCATGGTCGGCTCGGGCTCGGTGTGGAAGCACCAGTTGACGGTCTTGTCCCACATGGTCTTGCCATAACCGATCGGCAGATGGATCCACAGCGAGCGGTCCGGCGGCCCGGCCTCGAGCAGCAGCACCGACACCGACGGGTCCTCGCTCAGCCGGCTGGCCATCACCGCACCGGCGGAGCCCGCACCCACCACGATGTAGTCGAACATCTTTTCCATGGTCACGGCCGGGGAGGCAGAAGTTGCGCGATCTCGCGCAGCAGGTGGTCGGTGCTGTCCTCGCCGAGGTCCAGCACATGGCTGCGCCGGTAGTAGGGGCTCAGGTCCAGCCCCACGCCCAGGCCGGCGATGCCGATGCGCCCGCCACGCTCGATGGCCTGCACCGTGTCGGCAAGATGGTGGTCGAGGTAGTGCGCGTCGTTGGCCAGTTGCGTCGCACTGTCCATCGGTGACCCGTCGGACACCACGATGAGCTGCTTGCGCGACGCGTCCCGGGCCTCCAGGCGGCGGGCGGCCCAGGCCACCGCCTCGCCGTCCACGCCTTCGCGGAACAGGTCGGCGCGGAGCAACGCGGCGATGTCCGGCCGGGCGCGCCGCCAGGGGGTGTCGGCGTCCTTGAAGACCATGTGACAGACCTCGTTGAGCCGGCCCGGTTGTGCGGGCCGGCCGGCGCGCAACCAGTCGCGGTGGGCCCGGCCGCCGCTCCAGGCGCCGGTGGTGAACCCGAGAATCTCGACCGCGCCACCGGCCAGCTCCAGGGCGCGCGCGAACAGGTCGAGCAGCATCGCGATCGCCGCTGCATGCGCGCGCATCGATCCCGAGCAGTCGATCAGGAAGCTGACCACGCAGTCCACCACCGGCTGCTGGGGCACCGTCTGGAACAGGCGGCGCTCGCGCGGCGCAGCCACCAGCTGCGACAGGCGCCGTCCGTCGATCAGGCCTTCCTCCTGGCCCCCTTCCCACCCCACGGGTGCCGGCACGGCGAGCCTGTGGCGCAACTCGCGCGCCAGCCGGGGGATGTTGGCTGCCGCAAGTTCAATCTGCCGATCGAGCTGCGCCCGGTATTCGAAGCGCTGCTCCGGGCGCACCAGGCTGGCCGCCGTGCACTCGCGGTCGTAGGCCGTGGTGAAGGCGCGGTACCGGCCTTGCGCAGCCTCCAGTACCCGGCTGCGGCCCGACGGTGCGCTGGCGAAGCGCTCGGTCGGCTCGCCCGGCACGTCCATCACCAAGGCAAAGGCCGCATCGGCATCGCTGTCGCCGCCCGGCTCTGTCTGGCCGGCGTCCTCGCCGGCCGCTCGCAGCAACTCGCCAACCGTGGCAGCGATGTGCAGCGCGTGCACTGCATAGGCGCGCTGGTCGGCGCGGTCGCGCCGCAGCCCGGCCAGTGCGGCCCCGATCAGCGACCCGATGCCGGCGCGGGTGGCCTCCAGCAGGTCCTCGGTGTCCTCGGCCATCGGGTCGCCGGTGACGCGCGCGCGGCAGACCTGCGCCACCGTGAACAGCAGGATGCCGCTCGCCGTGTCCGCCAGCCCGCTGAGCTGAAACGCCGACGACCAGTGGGCAAAGCAGTGGCGCAGGTTGTGACGCACACCCGGCAGGTGGTCGGGCACCAGGGCCTCGGCGCGGAACTGCTCGAGCAGCTCGAAAACCACCCGCTCGACCGGGTCGGCCGGGCCGAGCTGCGCATGCACGGATGCGTCGCTGCCGGTCAGGCGCACGGCATGGGCATCGGCGGCGCCGCGAAACACCCCGAGATCTGCCGACTCCGGCGCCGGATGCAGATGCGGCGCGTACAGCGGCAGGACCCGGCGGCCCCAGTGCAGCCGCCGGCCGCGGTAGTGCAGGTCCGCCACCCCGCTGAGTGCGCGGGCCGACGCCGCACAGAGCTCGTCGAGCTGCTGCTGGCGCCGGACCTGCGCGAGGCTCACGGCCGTGGCCCCGCCACCGCGGTGGGGCCGTCGAGCTCCTGGTCGAAACAGCGCTGGAAGTACTCGGCCACCACCGGCCGCTCGGCGTCGTCGCACTTGTTGGCGAAGGACAGGCGGAACGCAAGGGCGACGTCGCGGAAGATCACCAGGTTCTCGGCCCAGCTGATGACCGTGCGGGGCGACATCAGCGTGGAGAGGTCGCCGGCCGCGAAGCCCTTGCGGGTCAGCTCGGCCACCGCGACCATGGCCTGCACCGTCTTGCGGGCCGGCTTGCCGGACAGTTCGGGCACGCGGGCCAGCACGATCGCCAGCTCCTCGTCGCGCGGCAGGTAGTTCAGCGTGGCCACGATGTTCCAGCGGTCGATCTGCGCATGGTTGAGGCGCTGCGCGCCGTGGTAGAGGCCGTTGAGGTTGCCCAGCCCCACCGTGTTGGCCGTGGCAAACAGGCGGAAGAACGGGTGCGGCTGCAGGACCCGGTTCTGGTCCATCAGCGTGAACCGGCCGTCGCGCTCGAGCACCCGCTGGATCACGAACATCACGTCGGGGCGGCCGGCGTCGTACTCGTCGAACACCAGGGCCACCGGCCGTTGCAGCGCCCAGGGCACGATGCCGGGCTGGAACTCGGTCACCTGCTGCCCGTCGCGCAGCACCACCGCGTCCTTGCCGACGAGGTCGAGCCGGCTGATGTGGCCGTCCAGGTTGACCCGCACGCAGGGCCAGTTCAGGCGCGCCGCCACCTGCTCGATGTGGGTGGACTTGCCGGTGCCGTGCAGGCCCTGCACCATCACCCGGCGGTCCCGGGTGAAGCCGGCCAGGATGGCCAGGGTCACTTCGGGCTGGAAGCGGTAGGCGGGGTCGATCTCCGGCACATGCGGGTCGGCCACGGAGAAGGCCGGCGCCATCAGGTCGGTGTCGATGCCGAACACATCGCGCACGCGCAATTGCCGGTCGGGTCGGAGGTCGGTCAGGTCGGTCATGGGTTCCTTCAGGCGGGATGCGTGGCCTCGGCATCGATGCGGGCCAGTGCGCCCGCAGCGCGTTGCAGTGCGGGCAGCCACTGCAGGGCCCGGGCGGCATCCATGCGCACGACCGGCGCCTGCATCGCGATGCAGAGGTTGGACGGCCCCGCCGGTCGCTCCACGCGCACCGCGATGCATTGCAGGCCGGGCAGAAACTCCTCGCTGTCCAGTGCGTAGCCATCGCGCCGCACGGTGCGCAGCTCCGCCTCCAGGGCGTCGAGGTCGACCAGGGTGTTCTGGGTGTAGCGCTCCAGCGGTGCATGGGCCAGCAGCTTGCGGCGCTGACCCGGCGTCATCTGCGCCAGCAGCACCTTGCCGCTGGCCGAGCAATGGGCCGGCACCCGGGAGCCGGCATGCAGGTAGAAGCGCAAGGGGGCGGCCGTCTCGACCCGGTCGAGGTAGACCACCTCGCTGCCCGACAGCGCGGTGATGTTGCAGCTCTCCCCCACCTCCTGGACCAGGCTGCGCAGCACCGCATGGCGCGCGCCATGCAGCGTGTCGTGCAGGAGCAGGTTCTCGGCCAGGCGGCGCAGGCGCGGCCCGGTGCCGTAGTGGCGGCCGTCGCTCTCACGCAGCAGCATGCCGGCGGATTCGAGCTGCTGCAGCATGCGGTGCAGCGTCGGCTTGGGCAGGCCGGTCTCGTCCACCAGGCTTTGCAGCGAGTGGCGCCGGTCGCTGCCGGCCAACACCTCGACCAGCGCAAACAGCCGCAGCGCAGGTGTGTCGCCTGTGGTGTCGGGGATGGTCGGCGCGGCAGCGCGGGGCGTGTTCATGGCGCCGAGAATATCGCGATATTCCGAAAATTGGTACATCTGGCACCAATTTATGAAATTTGTTTGACCCCTGGAATACCGGCTGCTATATTGGCCTGCGCTGCGAAACCCGCCCTGCGGCGCACCGATCCGAGACAACAACAGCCAGGAGAAACCATGCCCAAACAACCCGCCACCGGCAAGAAGGCCACCGCCGCCAAGACGCCCCCCTCGAGCCGCAAGGCCGCTGCAGCGGCAAAGACGGCAGTGCCCGCTGCAGCGCGGCCCGTCGTGGCAGGCGTGCAGAAGATGACGCCGTCCGAGGCCTTCGTCGAGACACTGGTCGCGAACAAGGTCAACGACATCTTCGGCATCATGGGCTCGGCCTTCATGGACGCGATGGACATCTTCGCGCCGGCCGGCATCCGGCTGATCCCGGTGGTGCATGAGCAGGGCGCTGCCCACATGGCCGACGGCTATGCCCGGGTCAGCGGGCGCCATGGCGTGGTGATCGGCCAGAACGGCCCCGGCATCAGCAACTGCGTGACCGCGATTGCCGCCGCCTACTGGGCGCACAGCCCGGTGGTGATCATCACCCCGGAGACCGGCACCATGGGCATGGGCCTGGGCGGTTTCCAGGAGGCCAACCAGCTGCCGATGTTCCAGGAGTTCACCAAGTACCAGGGCCATGTGGTCAACCCCCGGCGCATGGCCGAGTTCACCGGCCGCTGCTTCGACCGCGCCATCTCCGAGATGGGGCCGACCCAGCTCAACATCCCGCGCGATTACTTCTACGGCGAGATCCAGTGCGAGATCCCGCAGCCGATGCGGGTTGAGCGCGGCGCCGGCGGCGAGAAAAGCCTGGATGCCGCCGCCGACCTGCTGGCCGGTGCCCGCTTCCCGGTCATCCTCGCGGGTGGTGGCGTGGTGATGGGCGACGCGGTCGAGGAATGCAAGGCACTGGCCGAGCGCCTGGGCGCACCGGTGGTCACCGGCTACCTGCGCAACGATGCCTTCCCGGCCAGCCATCCGTTGTGGGCCGGCCCGCTGGGCTACCAGGGCTCCAAGGCGGCCATGAAACTCATCGCGCAGGCCGATGTCGTGATCGCGCTGGGCTCGCGCATGGGGCCGTTCGGCACGCTGCCCCAACACGGCCTGGACTACTGGCCGAAGGACGCCAAGATCATCCAGGTGGAGGCCGACCACACCAACCTGGGCCTGGTCAAGAAGATCCACGTGGGCATCCATGGCGATGCCAAGGCCGCGGCCCTGGCCATCGGCGCCCGGCTGAAGGGCCGCAAGCTGGCCTGTGACGCCAACAAGGCAGCCCGCGCGAAGACCATCAAGCAGGAAAAGGCCGCCTGGGAGAAGGAGCTCGACGGCTGGACGCACGAGCGCGATGCCTTCAGCCTCGACATGATCGAGGAACAGAAGAAGGAGCCGGGCAACTGGCTGCATCCGCGCCAGGTCCTGCGCGAACTCGAGAAGGCGATGCCGCCACGCGCCATGGTGTCCACCGACATCGGCAACATCAATTCGGTGGCCAACAGCTACCTGCGCTTCGAGGAGCCGCGCAGCTTCTTCGCGCCGATGAGCTTCGGCAACTGCGGCTATGCCCTGCCCACCATCATCGGCGCGAAGTGCGCCGCGATGGACCGTCCGGCGATCTCCTATGCGGGCGACGGCGCCTGGGGCATGAGCATGTCGGAGATCATGACCTGCGTACGCCACAACATTCCCGTCACCGCGGTCGTGTTCCACAACCGCCAGTGGGGCGCCGAGAAGAAGAACCAGGTCGACTTCTACAACCGCCGCTTCGTCGCCGGCGAGCTCGACAACACCAGCTTTGCCGGCATCGCCAAGGCCATGGGCGCCGAGGGCGTCGTGGTCGACCGGCTGGAGGATGTCGGGCCGGCGCTGAAGAAGGCGGTCGACGCGCAGATGAAGCACGGCAAGACCACCGTCATCGAGATCATGTGCACCCGCGAGCTGGGCGACCCGTTCCGGCGCGATGCCTTGTCCAAACCGGTGCGCTTCCTGGACAAGTACAAGGACTACGTCTGACACCTGCATGCCCGGCCACCTGCTCACCCTGAACGCGGGGTCCTCGTCGGTCAAGTACGCGCTGTTCGACCGCGAGGCGCTGGACGCCGCGCCGGCGCTGCAGGGCCAGGTGGACGGCATCGGCCTTGCCGGTGGCGGCGCCCGCACCCACGACGACGCGCTGGCCGACATCCTTAGGGCTCTGCGCAGCCGCGCGGTGGACATCCAGGCGGTCGGTCACCGCATCGTGCACGGGGGAATCCACTTCAGCCAGCCGGTACGGATCGACGACAGCGTCGTGGACGGGATCCAGGCCCTCGCGCCGCTGGCGCCGCTGCACCAGCCGCACAACCTGGCCGGCGTGCGCGCGGCACGCAGGGCCTTCGCCGGCGTGGTCCAGGTGGCCTGCTTCGACACCGCGTTTCACCGCCAGCAGCCCGAGCTCAACAGCCGCTTCGCGCTGCCGCAGCATCTGTTCGATGCCGGCATCCGCCGCTACGGCTTTCACGGTCTGTCCTACGAGTCGATCCTGGCCCAGCTGGTGGCCGCAGACGCCGCCGCGGCCCGGCGCAGGATCGTCGTCGCACACCTGGGCAACGGGTCTTCGATGTGCGCCATGCACGAGGGGCGGCCGGTGGCGACGACCATGAGCTTTTCACCGCTGGACGGATTGCCGATGGGCACGCGCTGCGGCCGGCTGGACGCGGCGGTGGTGCTGTACCTGATCCAGCAGCAGGGCCGCACCCCCGAGCAGGTGGCGCAGCTGCTGTACCGGGAATCGGGGCTGCTGGGGCTGTCCGGCGTCTCCAGCGACATGCGGGCGATCGAACAGTCCACACTGCCTGCGGCGGCCCTGGCCATCGACTATTTTGTCGAGCACGCGCTGCGCGAACTCGCCGGCATGGCGGCCGCGCTGCGCGGCATCGACCTGCTGGTGTTCACCGGGGGCATCGGCGAGAACGCCCATGCGATCCGCCAGCGCATCATCGACGGCGCCGCATGGCTCGGCGCGTTCGAGACGCAGGTGCTGCGCACCAACGAGGAAGCCATGATCGCCCGCCACACGGCAGCGCTGGCATGAGCACCCCATCGCCTGCAGCGCACATGCCCCCCATCGCGGCGCGGGCGGCGCTTCCGGTCACCGTCATCGGCGGCTACCTGGGCGCCGGCAAGACCACGCTGGTCAACCACCTGCTGCGCGAGCGCGGGGGCCGGCGGCTCGCGATCCTGGTCAACGATTTCGGCGACATCGCGATCGACCAGGACCTGATCGAGTCCACCGACGGCCCGGTGCAGCGCCTGGCCGGTGGCTGCATCTGCTGCAGCTTCGGCAGCGACCTCGTCGGCGCGCTGTTGGCCATGCCCGCGATGGAGCCACGGCCGGACCACATCCTGATCGAGACCAGCGGTGTGGCCATTCCGGGCATGGTTGCGCAGGCCGTGCGGCTCGTGCAGGGCCTGGTGCTCGACGCCGTGCTGGTGCTGGCCGATGCCTCGACGCTGCGGGCCAGGGCCGGCGACGCCTATGTGGGCGATACCGTGCAGCGGCAGTTGCGGGATGCGGACCTGGTGCTGCTCAACAAGATCGACCTGGTCGACCCGCCAGAGCTCGAGCGCCTGTGCGAATGGCTGCAGGCGCTGACCCCGCGGGCCCGGGTGGTGCCGGTGCAGCAGGCCCGCCTGGCCACCGCGCTGGTGCTGGATGCGGGTGGCGCGGCAGGCGTTCGCACGCAGGCGCCGGCAGACGCCCCCGGCATGCTGCTCACTGGTGGGCGCCTGCAACCACCCCCGCCATCGGCACAGCAGCTGTTCGACAGCATCAGCATGGAGTTCGAGGGCCCGGTGGATTGCCAGAAGCTTGCCGCCGCCTTCGGCAACCCGCAGGCGGACCTGGTGCGGGCCAAGGGGCTGATGACGGACAACGATGGCACGGCCCGCGCACTGCAGCTGGTGGGCACACGCTGCACCGTCGTGCCCTCCAGCCACCCGCACCCGGAGTCGGGGCGGCTGGTGTGCATCGCGCTCAAGGGCCGGCTGGACCGGGCCTGGGTTGCGCAGGTGCTGGCAGACGCCGGCGCACGCCAGCTCCGCGCGCGGGATGCAGGGGATGCGGCCTGAGACAGCCGCCAGGTGCTCACTGGAGTACCTTCGCGCTGCGCGCTGCGGTGCTGAGCACCTTGGGGCGGCCCGGCGGTGCTCAGGCGCCTGCCTGGAACACCCGTCCGCCCTGCACCGTCCCCCAGATGCCGATGTCCTTGAGGGCCACCGGCTCCACCGTGGTCGGGTCGGTGTCGAGCACGCAGAAGTCGGCGTGCTTGCCGGTCTCGATGCTGCCGATGACATGGTCCAGTTGGAGCGTGTAGGCAGCGCCGAGCGTGATCGCCTGCAGGGCATCGGGCACGGAGATCCGCTCATGCGCGCCCAGCACATGGCCTGAGGCCGTCAACCGGTTGACGGCGCACCAGGCCGTGAACAACGGCCCCAGAGGCGTGACGGGCGCATCGCTGTGGATCGTGAACGGCACGCCGGTGCGCAGTGCGGTACCACAGGCATTCATGCGCTCGGCGCGCTCGGGGCCCACCGTCGTTGCGCGGTGCTGGTCGCCCCAGTAGAAGTGGTGGTTGGAGAACAGGTTGACACACATGCCCAGCGCCGCCATGCGCCGGAACTGCGCGGAATCGGCCAGCTGGCAGTGCTGCAGCGTGAACCGGTGGTCCCGCGTGGGCACCGCTGACAGCGCCTGCGCCATCAGGTCAAGCACCAGCTCGGTGGCTTCGTCGCCGTTGGTGTGGGTGTGCACCTGCACGCCGCTGCGCAATGCCTCGGTGTAGCAGCTGCGCAGCGTCTCGGGCGCGGTGTACCACAGCCCGTTCGGCGCGCCGTTGAAGTAACCCGGCCAGCGCAGGCGCGCCGAGAAGCCCTGGATGGAGCCGTCCGCGATCGCCTTGATGCGGCCCAGCGACAGCTGCGGGGTGCTGCGCGAGCGCAGTTCCACCGCCCGCTGCACCGTCTGCGGAGGCGGCGTGCCCAGCAGCCGCAACAGCGGTACCAGGCGCAGCGGAAAGCTGGCCTCGCCGGTCACCCGGCGCAGCATCTCGACCTCGTTGTCCAGCAGCGTGGCCGCCAGATCGGTCGAGGTGGTGACACCGGCGCGCACGGCCAGCTTCGCGAAGGCCCGCACGCCGTTTTCGTCGCCCGAGAGAAACGACCGGTCCATGCCCACATGGCCGAACACCGGCATCATCGCATCCGGCCCCTTGAGTTCTCCGGTGGACAGGCCGTCCGGGCCCTTGGGCACCCCGGGGTGGTCCAGGTCGGCACGCAGGTAACCGGCCAGCTCGAGTGCGCGGGTGTTGACGTTGAGGATGTGGCCGCTGGCGTGGAACAGGCCGATCGGGCGCGTGGTGCTGACGCGGTCCAGGTCATGCCGCGACAGGCGGCGCGAACCGAAATAGATGGGATCGAAGCCCCAGCCCAGCAGCGGTCCTTCGGGTTGGCGGGCGGCTGCCTCCTGCAGGCGGAGCACGATGGCATCGACATCCCGGCCGCCGGACCAGAGCCGGCCGTCCGGATCGTGCAGGTCGAAGTAACCGCAGTAGGTGTAGCGCCAGAGCGCCCCGGCCATCAGGTGGGCATGGCCCTCGACCAGCCCCGGCATCAGGACCTTGTCGGCGAACCGGTCGTCCAGGGTGAAATCGCCCCATCCCTGCAGGTCCTGCAGGGAGCCCGCACCGAGGATGCGGCCGTCGCGCACCGCGACATGGGTGGCCACAGGCTGCGACGGATTCATCGTGATGATCTTGCGGGCGCGAAAAATGGTGGTGGTCATGGTGTCGGGTGGGGAGGCGCGACGTGCTCCGATAGCGCACCGCTCCCGGTGACTCTACACGCCGCACCCACGGAACCCACAGAGCCAATCAGGGGCTATCGAGGGTGCCAGTTCAGGGCTGCAAGGCGTCAGATCGACACCGGCTGCCGCACGCCTTCCGCCTGCATCGTCTCACCATTGCCACGCGCGATGCACTCGCCGCCCAGCACCACCAGATCGTCGCTTTGTCGGCCCTTGCCCGTAACGACCGCACACACTTCCCGCAGCGCGGGCGCCCTGCCGGGCACCTGCGAGCCTTACCATGCCGGAATGTCACCACACACCCGCATCCAGAAGCACCGTCAGCCCTTTGTCCGCCTCTTCGTCGGGGTTGCCGCTGCCCTGCTGCTGGGGGGCTGCGCAGCGGGGGTGGGCATCAGCGTGCCGCTGATTCCCGGGGTGTCGCTGGGCGTCGGGGTCGGCTCTGGCGGCCGGGCCCAGGTCGGCATCGGCACGGGGGTGGGCCCCGTCGGTGTCGGTGTGGGGGTCGATCAGGATGGCCGGGTCTCCGCCGGCGCGGGCGTCGGTGTCAGCAAGGAGATCGGCAACAGTGGCGCGCGGGTGGGGGTCGGCGTGGGCACCAGCACCACGATCCACGACCCGAACAAGCCTGCACAGGCACCAGCCAGCCGCTGAAGGCCCGCTCCGGGTCGATGCCGATTTCTCTGCAAGATGCTGGAATAGGCACGGTTGCGGGCCCGGCTGGCCGCCATGGCCCCCGGTTCAGATCGACACCAGCTGCCGCACCCCGTCCGCCTGCATGGTCTCGCCCTTGCCGCGGGCGATGAACTCGCCGCGCTGCATCACCAGGTAGTCGTCGGCGAGTTCCTCGGCGAAGTCGTAGTACTGCTCCACCAGCAGGATGGCCATGGTGCCGCGGTCGGCCAGCATGCGGATGACGCGGCCGATATCCTTGATGATGCTGGGCTGGATGCCCTCGGTGGGCTCGTCCAGGATCAGCAACCGGGGGCGTGCCGCCAGTGCCCGCGCGATCGCGAGTTGCTGCTGCTGCCCGCCCGAGAGGTCACCGCCGCGGCGGTTGAGCATTTGCTTTAGCACCGGGAACAGTTCGTAGAGTTCCGGATCGATCGGTGTGCTGGCGCTCTTGGTGGCCAGGCCCATGCGCAGGTTTTCCTCGACCGTGAGCCGTGCAAAG
>JBIKTP010000345.1:0-4070 GCA_044348035.1 Burkholderiaceae bacterium | reverse complement strand
AACCCGGCTGGATCGGCAAATGGTCGTAGACTCGTTGCCATCTTCAGCCAGTGCCCCGTTCCTGCCATGTCCTCCTCACCCGTCATCAAGGCGCAGCCCCTGGGTTTCCAGTGGCCGACCATCGACCCGTTCCTGTTCTGCGTCTACCACGACGACCGTTACCCGCGCGGCAATGCACAGCTGGGGCCGGATGCCTCGCTGGCGGGCCGCAACATCGGGCAGGACTTCGAAGGCAAGGACGGCTGGCGCATGTACCACGGCACCAGCGTGCCCGGCTTTCCATCGCATCCGCACCGCGGGTTCGAGACAGTGACCATTGCGCGCGAAGGCCTGATCGACCATTCCGACTCGCTGGGGGCCACCGCGCGTTTCGGCGGCGGTGACGTGCAGTGGCTCACGGCGGGCAGGGGCATCGTGCATGCCGAGATGTTCCCGCTGCTCGACCCGCAGCGGCCCAACCGCCTGGAGCTGTTCCAGATCTGGCTGAACCTGCCGGGCAGCCACAAGATGGTCGATCCGCATTTCACGATGTTCTGGTCGGAGCAGATTCCGCGGCATCGGGCCACCGACACCGACGGGCGCGCCACCGACATCACCTGCATCGCTGGAGCCTTGCGCAGCAGCCCGGCCAGACCCCTGGCGCCACCGCCGAACTCCTGGGCGTCCCGCGAGGGCTCGGACCTGGCCATCTGGACGCTGCGCATGGCGCCGGGCGCCCGCTGGACGCTGCCAGCAGCCAGCGGCGCAGGCACACGCCGCATCCTGTACTTCTTCAAGGGTGCCAGCATCGCACTGGATGGCGTCCGTCTGCAGCAGCATGCCGCACTGGAGTTGCATGGCGGACAGGATGTGGAACTGCTCAACGGCGCCGAAGAGTCCGAGCTGCTGCTTCTGCAAGGGCGGCCGATCGGCGAGCCCGTGGCACAGTACGGCCCCTTTGTCATGAACAGCGAAGCCGAGATCCGCCAGGCCTTTGCCGACTACCGCAGCACCGAGTTCGGTGGCTGGCCGTGGCCCGACCCTGCGCCGGTCCATGGCAAGGAGATCCGGCGCTTTGCCACACACGCCGATGGCAAGACCGAGACCCTGCCTATCCAGCGCGCTGCCACCGAGACCCGCCATGATTCTTGAAATTGCCGACATCCGCATTCCCGCCGGCCAGAATGCCGCCTTCGAGGAAGCCATCGCGCGCGGGCTCACCACCGTGGCCTGTCGCAGCGGCGGCTTTCAGGGCTACAAGGTCAACCGGGGCATCGAGAACCCGCAGCGCTACATCCTGCAGATATTCTGGGACACGCTGGAGGACCACACAGTGGGTTTCCGGCAATCGCCCCTGTTTGCCGAGTGGCGTTCGATCGTCGGGCCCTTCTTCGACGGCCCACCGACTGTCGAGCATTTCGAGCTGGTCACCCGGTCCAGCTGACACCCCCAGGAGCCTCTGATGGATTTCGTATTTCCCCCCACCCCGACCGTGTGTGTGCCCGTGCGCGGCCGCCCGGGCGCCTTCCCTGTCCACCGCATCTACTGCGTGGGGCGCAACTATGAGGAGCATGCCAAGGAGATGGGGTTTTCCGGCCGTGAACCGCCCTTCTTCTTCATGAAGCCGGCGGATGCGATCGTGGTGGTGCCTGCCGGTGGCGAGGCCCACATGGCGTACCCGCCACTCACCGGCAACCTGCACCATGAAATCGAACTGGTGGTGGCCATCGGCAAGGGAGGACGCAACATCGCCGCCGCCAATGCCCTGCAACATGTGTTCGGATATGCCGTCGGGCTGGACATGACGCGGCGCGACCTGCAGAACGACATGAAGAAGCAGGGCCGCCCCTGGTGTATCGGCAAGGCCTTCGACCAGTCAGCGCCGATCGGGCCCATCACACCCGCAGACGAGGCCGGGAACATCGCCCAGGCAGAGATCCACCTGCAGGTGAATGGCAAGGATCGCCAACGCAGCAATGTCTCCAAGCTGATCTGGAGCATCTCCGAGACCATCGAGCACCTGTCCGCGGCCTGGGAACTGCAGCCAGGCGACCTGATCTTCTCCGGCACCCCGGAGGGTGTGGGCGCCGTTCTGCCCGGGGACACCATGTCGGGCGGCGTGACCGGGCTGGAGCCGATCCGCATCAGCGTGCGCTGAGATCAACGCCCTCATGCGCCTGCTTGCGTCTCTGGCCAGGGCATGCGCCACCCTGGGCGGCGTGCTGCTCACTGGCATCGCCCTGAGACCGGCGCCAGCCTGCTCGGCCGCAGGACGGCAGTCGAGCGCGCAAACACGATCTTCCGCGTGATGGTGGCCGAGGCCCAGGAGTTCCGCCGCAATTCCCGCGCCATCGAGGGCGAGCGGGGCGAGGACATGAACAAGCACGGCAGATCCACCCCCGCGCCCAAGGCCTGACCTCCCGGTTGGCGAGGGCATGCAGGGTCTGTGGTGGCAGCCGCGTGAGCTTTCAAACTACACTGGATCCATGTACCACAGCCCGATCAAGCACTGCAAGCAATGCGGCACGGCCGTGGTCTACCGCATCCCCGACGATGGCGACACCCGTGAGCGCGCAGTCTGTCCGGCCTGCCATACGATCCACTACGAGAACCCGCTCAATGTGGTGGGCACGGTGCCGCACCTGGGCAGCAGGGTGCTGCTGTGCAAGCGCAACATCGAGCCGCGCAAGGGCAAGTGGACATTGCCAGCCGGATTCATGGAACTGCAGGAAACCACCGCCCAGGGAGCCGCCCGGGAAACCCAGGAAGAGGCCGGAGCCCACTTCGAAATGGAGGGCCTGTTCTCGATCCTCAACGTGGCGCGCGTCGGCCAGGTCCATATCTTCTACACCGCGCGCCTGCTCAACGACCGGTTCGACCCCGGGCATGAAACCATGGAAGCCAGGCTGTTCGAGGAAGCCGACATCCCCTGGGACGAAATCGCCTTCCGGACCGTCAAGGAAACACTGGAACACTACTTTGCAGACCGGCGCTCGGGCCAGTTGCTGATCCATACCATCGACATCGCCTGACGAAGGAGTTATAAAGAGGCACCAGGGGCCCTCGTCGGCCGCTGGCGATCAAAGGCGCAACCATGAAGCAGGAACGGTTCTGGAATGTAGACCTGGTCAAGCTGTTCAAGACCTGGTTTGCCGACATGGGCATCTTTCTGCTCACGGCGGTCACGTTTGTCGGCATGGCGATCCCGGTGCTGATCCCGATGCTGATCCTGTGGTACCTGTATTCGATCGGCTACAACGCACCGCCCTGACAGAATCGCCGCGCCAGTGCCAGTGGCCGCTTATGGGGTCACGCACCAGGGTGCGGTATCGTGCACCAGCCCCATCCAGATGGCCCAGCCGGACATCAGCGACAGTGCCAGGCCGGCCAGCCGTACGCCCCACTGGCCCGACCCCTCACCGCGCAGGCGCAGCCACAGCCAGGGGCCTGCCACCATCGACACACTGGTGCCCAATGCAAACAGGGCCATGACCATGGCACCCTGCAGCGGACTGGCACTCAAGGTGGCAACCAGAAGCGCCGAGTAGAGCAGCCCGCAGGGCAGCAAGGCCCAGACCGTACCGATCAGCAAGGGCGCCCCCAGCTTGTGCCCCCCGACCCAGCCACGCGTGCGCTGCCAGACGGCCTTGCCGGTGCTCTCCAGCCAAACGGGCTGGCGCGCGTTGAACAGCAGCAACAATCCCAGCACGACGGCTGCCACGTGCAGCAGCGTCCAGACCGGCCGAACGGCCGCCGACTGGGTGGTCAACCAGCCCAGGCCCTGCATGGAAGCGGCAGCGACACCGCCAAGCAGGGAATACCCCAGCACCCTGCCCAGCTGGAACGTCCACATCGCGGTATTGCTGCGCGCTCCAGCCGCGCGGCCGATGCCCGCACAGGCGGCACCGCACATCACCACGCAGTGGGGCCCGCCCACCAGACCCATCAGGAGGGCGGTGATGGCCAGAGAACTCAGCATGCTGTCGACTCTAGATGATTTTCGAGAAGCGAGCCCGGGTGCGGTCGGTCTGCAGGTACCGGTCGAAGACCATGGCGACGGCACGCACGAAGAACCAGCCCACGGGGGTGAG
>JBIKTP010000344.1:0-4076 GCA_044348035.1 Burkholderiaceae bacterium | reverse complement strand
TTCCCGCCGCCTTGAGCCCGTCGACCAGCTTCTGGCGCATGGCCTTGATGCGCACGCGCATCTCGCCGAGTTCCTCTTCCCAGAGGGCGCGCAGTTCAGGGTCGGCCATGACGGCCGCGACCACCGCACCGCCGTGGGTGGGGGGGTTGCTGTAGTTGGTGCGGATCACGATCTTGAGCTGGCTCAGCACCCGGGCTGCTTCGTCCTTGCTTGCGCACAACACGCTCAGGGCACCGACACGTTCGCCATACAGGCTGAAGCTCTTGCTGAAACTGGTGGACACGAAGATGTCCATGCCGGCGGCGACAAACTTCTGCACGGCAGCGCCGTCTTCGGTGATGCCGTAACCGAAGCCCTGGTAGGCCATGTCGAGAAAGGGCGTGAGGCCGCGCGACTTGCAGGCGGCCACGACCTGGTCCCACTGGTCCGGCGTGATGTCGTAACCGGTCGGGTTGTGGCAGCAGGCATGCAGCACGACGATGGTGCCGGCTGGCGCGGCCTGCAGCGCGGCCAGCATGCCGGTGAAGTTGATGCTGCGGGTGCCGGCGTCGTAGTAGGGATAACTCTCGACCTTGAAACCGGCATTGGTGAACAGCGCCAGGTGGTTTTCCCAGCTCGGGTCGCTGATCATCACCTTGGCATCGGGGCTGAGCTTCTTCAGGAAGTCGGCGCCGATCTTCAGGCCGCCGGTGCCGCCGATGGCCTGCACCGTGGCCACGCGGCCTGAGGTGACGGCTTCGGAGCCGGCGCCGAACACCAGGTTCTTCACGGCCGCATCGTAGGCGGCGATGCCATCGATCGGCAGGTAGCCTCGGGCCTTGGGCGCTTCCATCATGGCGTGTTCGGCGGCCTGCACGCATTTCAGCAGGGGGAGCTTGCCGTTTTCGTCGTAGTAGACGCCGACGCCCAGGTTGACCTTGGCGGGGTTGGTGTCGGCAGCGAACTGCTCGTTCAGACCCAGGATCGGGTCGCGGGGGGCCATCTGGACGGCGCTGAACAGGGACATGGTGGGGTTCTCTCTGGGTGTCGGAACGTGAAAATCCGGCCATGCGCGCTGCCGCAGCGACAGAGTGGCGGAACTGCGGTACGCTTGCCGGTTGGCCGGAATTTTACCCGCCACCCACCCCCGGAATCCGCCCCCGCCATGACTTCACCCGCCGAAAAAACCGCCCATGGCATTGCCCTTGCGGACGGGCCCGAGCCGGCGTCGCCGCCGCAGGGGACCTTTGCGACCTTCCCCGGTTCGCCCTTCGAGCTGTTCATGCCGTACCCGCCCGCCGGCGACCAGCCCGAGGCGATCGCCAAGCTGGTCGAAGGCGTGCAGGACGGCGAGGTATTCCAGACCCTGCTCGGTGTCACCGGCTCCGGCAAGACCTTCACCATGGCCAACGTGATCGCCCGGCTCGGGCGCCCGGCGATCATCTTTGCCCCCAACAAGACACTGGCCGCCCAGCTGTACAGCGAGTTCCGTGAGTTCTTCCCGCGCAATGCGGTCGAGTATTTCGTCAGCTATTACGACTACTACCAGCCGGAGGCCTATGTACCGCAGCGCGACCTGTTCATCGAGAAGGACTCTGCGATCAACGAGCACATCGAGCAGATGCGGCTGTCCTGCACCAAGAGCATCCTGGAGCGGCGCGATGTCGTGATCGTGGCCACGGTGTCGGCCATCTACGGCATTGGCCAGCCCGAGGCCTACCACCAGATGGTGATGACCTTGCGTGTCGGCGACAAGGCTGGGCAGCGCGACGTGATCGCCCAGCTGGTGCGCATGCAGTACCAGCGCAACGAGGAAGACTTTGCGCGCGGCAAGTTCCGGGTCAGGGGTGACACCATCGACGTTTTCCCGGCCGAGCACAGCGAGATGGCGATCCGCATCGAGTTGTTCGATGACGAAATCGAATCGCTGCAGCTGTTCGACCCGCTGACGGGCCGGGTGCGCCAGAAGATCCCGCGCTTCACGGTGTACCCCAGCAGCCACTACGTGACGCCGCGCGACCGGGTGCTGGCCGCCGTCGAGACGATCAAGATCGAGCTTGCGGAGCGCTCGAAGCAGCTGGTCGACGCCGGCAAGCTGGTGGAGGCCCAGCGGCTGGAGCAACGCACCCGCTTCGACCTGGAGATGCTCAGCGAGGTGGGCCACTGCAAGGGCATCGAGAACTACACCCGGCATCTCTCGGGCGCTGCACCGGGTGACCCGCCGGCCACGCTGACCGATTACCTGCCCAAGGATGCGGTGATGTTCCTGGACGAGTCGCATGTGCTGATCGGCCAGTTCGGCGGCATGTACAACGGCGACCGGTCGCGCAAGACCACCCTGGTCGAGTACGGATTCCGCCTGCCTAGCGCGCTGGACAACCGTCCGCTGAAGTTCGACGAGTTCCAGACCCGGATGCGCCAGGCGATCTTTGTCTCGGCCACGCCGGCCCAGTGGGAGCAGGAGCATGCCGGCCAGGTGGTCGAGCAGCTGGTGCGCCCGACCGGGCTGGTCGACCCGGAGGTCGAAGTGCGGCCGGCAACCCACCAGGTGGACGACGTGCTGCAGGAGATCCGCATCCGCGTCGAGCGCCAGGAGCGGGTGCTGATCACCACGCTGACCAAGCGCATGGCCGAGCAGCTGACCGACTACCTGACCGACAACGGCGTGAAGGTGCGTTACCTGCACAGCGACGTCGACACGGTGGAGCGGGTCGAGATCCTGCGCGACCTGCGCCTGGGCGTGTTCGACGTGCTGGTCGGCATCAATCTGCTGCGGGAAGGGCTGGACATCCCCGAGGTCTCGCTGGTGGCGATCCTGGACGCTGACAAGGAGGGCTTCCTGCGTTCGGAGCGCAGCCTGATCCAGACCATCGGGCGCGCGGCGCGCAACCTGGGCGGGCGCGCCATCCTGTATGCCGACAAGATGACCGATTCGATGGAACGCGCGATCGGCGAGACCCGCCGCCGGCGCGAGCGGCAGGTGGCGCACAACCTCCTGCACGGCATCACGCCGCGCAGCATCGTGAAGAATGTGCGCGACCTGATCGACGGTGTCTACAGCGAGAAGGCCGGGCGCGAGATGGAGCGTCTGGAGCAGGATGCCATGCAGCGTGCCAAGGTCGAGGACATGAGCGAGAAGGACGTAGGCCGCGAGATCAAGCGGCTGGAAAAGCAGATGCTCGAACACGCCCGCAACCTGGCCTTCGAGCAGGCGGCCAAGGTGCGTGACCAGCTCATGATCCTCAAGCAGCGGGCCTTCGGTGCGGCCGGCAGCGACAATGTGGTTCCGATTGCGATGGCCGAGAAGAAGCGGCTTTCGTGACTGTCCAGTCTACTTACCCGAGCAAATCACTGGGCTTCTGGTTATACTTGAACTAATTAGTCAACAACCAGTCAGACCGCTACCGGCTGCGAGTGCCTTGGTGCCGAGCACACAGACGGGGATGCCCGGGAATCCACAAGAGACCCGCCGGCTGGATTGACCTACCCATAACCTGAAGGAGCTTGCGATGCGACTCACTACCAAAGGCCGGTTCGCGGTCACTGCGATGATCGATCTGGGTCTGCGCCAGAGCAATGGCCCCGTCACGCTGGCGGCTATCAGCCAGCGCCAGCAGATCTCCCTGTCGTACCTGGAGCAGCTGTTCGGCAAGCTGCGCCGGCATGAGCTGGTCGAGTCGACCCGGGGCCCGGGTGGTGGTTACACGCTGGCCCGCAAGGCCTCCGACATCACCGTGGCCGACATCATCGTGTCGGTCGATGAGCCGATCGACGCCACCCAGTGCGGCGGCAAGGAAAACTGCCTGGGCGAGGGCACCCGCTGCATGACCCATGATCTGTGGGCCTCGCTCAATGTGCGCATGGTCGAGTTCCTGGATTCGGTCACGCTGCAGAAACTGGTCGACGAGCAACTGGCCAAGGGCCTGCAGGTCGAGGACAAGCCCCATGTCAAGCGTGCGATTTCCGCCATGCCGGTGGCCAAGCCGGTCCGTATCAATGCCCCCAACTCGGTGTTTGCCCTTGGCAATGCCTTCATGAAATCCTGAATACCGCCATGGACATGACCCCGCATTTCCCCATCTACATGGATTACAGCG
>JBIKTP010000343.1:0-4085 GCA_044348035.1 Burkholderiaceae bacterium | reverse complement strand
CACCAGCTCGATGTTGGCCGCCAGGCTGTTGCCGCCAGTGAGCGCGTTGACCCGCTCCAGCAGAAACGGCGTGGTCTGCTTGCCGGAGATGCCCTGCGCCTGGGCATCCGACAGCGCCTGCGCAATGGCCGCATCGATCACGGCGCGGGGCATCGCATGGGCCGCCGGGATCGGGTTGGCGATCACCACGCCACCGCCGAGGCCCATGGCCCACTTGATCTGCAACAGGCGGGCGATGTCGCTGGCTGCATCCAGCCGATAGTCGACGGCGAAACCGCTGTCCTGGGTAAAGAATGCGGGCAATTGCGCGGTCCGGTAACCCACCACCGGCACACCGTGGGTTTCCAGGTACTCCAGCGTCAGACCCAGGTCCAGGATGGACTTGGCGCCGGCGCAGACCACCGCCACCGGGGTGCGCGCCAGTTCCTGCAGATCGGCAGAAATGTCAAAGGTCTGGGCCGCGCCGCGATGGACCCCGCCGATGCCTCCGGTGGCAAACACCCGGATGCCAGCCATCGCCGCGATGATCATGGTGGCAGCCACCGTGGTGGCACCGGTCTGTCCGGCTGAGACGACAAAGGGTAGATCGCGGCGGCTGACCTTGGCCACGGCGGGGCCGGCACGGCCCAGTGCCTCTATTTGCGCGGCACTGAGGCCGGCGGTGAGTCGACCGTCCATCACCGCGATGGTGGCCGGCAGAGCACCGCTGTCGCGGACCTCCGCTTCCACCCGCAAGGCGGTGGCCACGTTCTGCGGGTAGGGCATCCCATGCGAAATGATGGTGGACTCCAGGGCCACCACGGGCTGACCCCGTTCCAGGGCCAGGCGGACGTCGGGGGCGATATCGAGGTGCTTCATCGGTGGAGGTGTCATGGTTTCTCGGTGTCGTCCAGACGGGCCCGCAATGCCGCGACGGACAGCTGCGGCGAGTTGGCATGCGGGCTGGCCAGGGTGATCTCCGCACAGGCCATGGCGCCCTGCACGGCCTGGGCCAAGGACAATCCTTCGGCACAACCCAGGACCAGGCCCGCCAGCAAGGCGTCACCCGCGCCGGATGTGTTGACGACGGACACCGGCCGTGCCGGTCGATGCCCGGTGTGTCCATCGGCATCGCACCAGCAGACGCCGTCACCGCCCAGACTCACCACCACCTGTTTGACGCCAGCCTGGTGCAGCGCCGACGCGGCAAGGCAGGCCTCGTCAACGGTCTCGACCTTGAGGCCGCTCAGCACAGCCGCTTCGCGCTGATTGACCTTGAGCAGGTGCACGCTCGGCAACCAGGGGAGCAGCTTTTCGCACTTGACGACCGACACGGCATCCACGAACACCGGCTGGGTGGGTGAGTGCAGCAGGCCGGCCAGTGTCTGCGCGGGCAGATTGCAGTCCACGACCATGTAGTGCGCCTGGGCCAGGTCACCCCGCCATGCTTGTACCAGCTCGGGCGTCAGCTTGTCCAGCAAGCCCATGTCGTTGACAGCGGCCAGCATGTCACCGTCTGCCCCGTGCCAGGCCAGGTAACTGGCGCTGCTGCAGCCGGGCCAGATGCTGACGGCCGACACATCCACACCGGCCTGTCCGGTGGCGGCCAGCAGTGCTGTCCCGAACACATCGTCGCCCACCACGCTGAACAGCTGTGTCGCGAGGCCGAGCCGCGCCAGGTTTTCGGCCACGTTGCGCCCTACCCCGCCGGGTGCACACAGAATGCTGCCAGGGTTGGAGTCGGATGGGGCCAGACCCATAGACGTGTGTACCAGGATGTCCATGTTGGCAGCACCCACCACGGCCACGCGGCAGGGCGCGGGCGGAGCGGCATCAGGACTCAAACCAGAAATGACAGACATTCTTTTGCAAGGCAAGCGACCAGATGGGCACCCGCTGTGCCATCACGTCCGGCTGAGTATCGCATCCTGACCGCAGTGCGATACTGGGCCGGGCGCGGTGGCAACCGTGGTGTTTTCACCTTTCGCGGGCTGGCCCGCACACATGCATTCATCCATGGAGCACGGGCTGATGAAACCGGCGGAAGTCACATTGGACGACAAGTACACGCGCCTGAGCGGCCGGGTCTACCTGTCAGGTACGCAGGCTTTGGTCCGCCTGCCGCTCATGCAGCAGGCGCGCGACCGTGCCGCCGGCCTCAACACGGGGGGCTTCATCTCCGGTTACCGGGGCTCCCCGCTGGGCGGCTACGACCGTGCCCTGTGGCGCGCCCAGTCGCTGCTGCAGGCGAACAACATCCACTTCCAGCCGGGGCTCAACGAAGACCTGGCTGCCACATCGGTCTGGGGCACCCAGCAATCCCATCTGTTCCCGGGACCGACGGTGGATGGTGTGTTCAGCATCTGGTATGGCAAGGGGCCGGGCGTGGACCGCAGCGCCGACGTGCTCAAGCATGGCAACTCGGCGGGCAGTTCGCGCCACGGCGGGGTGCTGGTGATCGCCGGCGATGACCATGGGGCGCAGTCCTCGACGCTCGCGCACCAGAGCGAGCAGATTTTTTCAGCCGCCATGATCCCGGTGCTCAACCCGGCGACGGTGCAGGACTATCTGGATTACGGCCTGTACGGTTTTGCGTTGTCGCGCTTCAGCGGTTGCTGGGTCGGCTTCAAGGCCATCACGGAAACGGTGGAAAGCTCCGCGTCGGTGGATGTCGGGCTTGACCGCCTGCAGCTGGTAGAGCCCGATTTCGATGGCCCGCCCGATGGCCTCTCGATCCGCTGGCCAGACGCACCGCTGGACCAGGAACGCAGGTTGCACGGGCCCAAGATGCAGGCCGTGGCCGCATTCACGCGTGCCAATCCGATCGACCAGACCATCTTTGCCTCGCCTGGGGCGCGGCTGGGCATCATGGCCACCGGCAAAGCCTACCTGGACGTGCGCCAGGCACTGGAACGCTTGGGGTTGGATGAGGGTCGCGCAGACGCACTGGGCCTGCGCTTGTACAAGGTGGGGATGACCTGGCCCCTGGAGGCAGAAGGCGCCATGACGTTTGCGCGCGGCCTGCAGGAAGTGCTGGTGGTGGAGGAAAAACGCGCGCTGATCGAGGACCAGTTGGTCCGCATGCTCTATCAGGCGCCCACCGCCCATCGTCCGCGCGTGGTGGGCAAGACCGACGAACATGGCCTGCCCCTGCTGCCAAGCGCAGGCGAGCTCACGCCCATGATGGTGGCCCGGGTGATCGTCGCCCGGCTGGACGCCCTGGGCGGTGCGGCGACCGGCCTGCACCAGCACCTGGTGCAGGCCGATGCGCAGGCGCAATCGGCAGGCAACTGCGGATTGACGACCCAGCGCACACCGTTCTTCTGCTCTGGCTGCCCGCACAACACCTCGACCCGGTTGCCCGACGGCAGCCGGGGCCTGGCCGGCATCGGCTGCCATGGCATGGTCCAGATGCTGCCCAAGCGCAACACCATCACCATCACCCAGATGGGGGGTGAGGGCGCGACCTGGATAGGCCTGGCCCCGTTCACCTCGCAGTCGCATGTGTTCCAGAACCTGGGGGACGGCACCTACCAGCACAGCGGCCTGCTGGCCATCCGGGCCGCCGCCGCTGCGGGTGTGAACATCACCTACAAGATCCTGTACAACGCCGCTGTCGCCATGACCGGTGGGCAGGCCATCGAAGGGGGTCCGGGCGTTGCGGACATCACCCGGCAGGTCACGGCAGAGGGCGCGAAGAAAGTGGTCGTCGTGACCGACGACCCGGACAAATACCCCGCCGATGTCGGATTCGCGCCGGGCGTCGGCGTGTTCCACCGCAAGGACCTGGACCGGGTCCAGCGGGAACTGCGGGAAATACCCGGCCTGACGGTGCTGGTGTATGACCAGGGCTGCGCCGCTGAAAAACGGCGGACGCGCAAACATGTTTCGGACGCTTCGGCCAAGCGTCACGTGGTGATCAACGCTGCAGTGTGCGAAGGCTGCGGCGATTGTTCACGGGCATCCAATTGCATGTCGGTAGTGCCCCTGGAGACCGAGTTCGGACGCAAGCGGATGATCGACCAGTCCGGCTGCAACAAGGACTTCTCCTGTGTCGAAGGCTTTTGTCCCAGTTTCGTCACCCTCAGCGGCGCAACGCCGCGCCG
>JBIKTP010000342.1:0-4086 GCA_044348035.1 Burkholderiaceae bacterium | reverse complement strand
TCCACCCGGTTGAGCTTGATGCCGGTCGCCCTGGTGAAATTGGAATACAAGGCTTCGTCCGTGGGATAGTGGCGTGCGGAGTAGATATTGAGAACCGCGTCCTGGGCGCCTGCAGAGCCACTGAGGAGTGCGAGCGCCAGGAGTGTGGCGAGGGTGGTGGGTTTGAATGCTGGTTTCATCGGGGACTTCCGCGAAGGGATTGGGTGAGGATGTGGAGATGTTAAAACAAACGCGAATCATTCGCAATCAGTTTTTTGGGCCGCTGATCGCAAGTCTTCTTGCATTGCTGCTTGCCGGCTGTGCAACGCCCGCCCCGCCTGCCGGGTCTGTGTCCGACCCCGTGGCAGTGACCCCGCCCGCGCCCGCCGTCGCGTCCAGGCCACCCCGGCTTGGGCTGGTGCTGGGCGGGGGGGCCGCCCGTGGCTTCGCCCATGTGGGTGTCATCCAGGTCCTGGAGGAGGCTGGAATCCGGCCCGACATGGTGGTGGGGACATCGGCAGGAAGTCTGGTTGCCGCGATTTACGCCAGTGGCAAGAATGGAGCCCAGTTGCAGCAGATTGCCACCGACATGGAGGAAGCCCTGCTGACCGACTGGACCTTGCCCCTGTTCGGCCGCGGTGTCCTTCGGGGCGATGCCCTGGCGCGCTACGTCAACCGTCAGGTGGACGCGCGGCCCATGGAAAGTTTTCCGCTGCCACTGGGGATCGTGGCGACGGATCTGCATAGCGGGGAGGGCATCCTGTTCCGACGCGGCGACACGGGGCTGGCGGTTCGCGCATCCAGCGCAGTGCCCTCCATCTTCCAGCCGGTGCGCATCGGCGCGCGGGAATACGTGGATGGCGGTCTGGTCGCGCCGGTTCCGGTGCGTCACGCCCGCGCCATGGGCGCCGAACTGGTCATCGCGGTCGACATCTCCAACGAACCCAGCAGCAACCCGGCGGATGGTACCCTGCAGGTGCTGTTGCAGACATTTGCGATCATGGGCAAATCGATCAATGCCTTCGAATTGCGGGAGGCGGACGTTGTCGTGCGGCCATCGCTGGAGGGAGTTCGGAGCGCCGACTTCGCCGCCCGGCAACGGTCGATCGAGGCTGGCCGCGCAGCGATGCGGGCCGCCCTGCCGGTTTTGCGGGCCCGTCTGGCGGCATTTCGGGCGGGATAGCCCGACTGCGGAGATACTCGCGCCTGCAGCCCCGCGCAACAAAACTCGCCACCTATAATTTGCCGTCATTTCGGGGCGGGACAACAACAACCAAAGCGAACTGGATTCGTATGGAGAGTACCTTGAACCGGGAACGCAAAGATGCCCGCATCCTGATCTACAGCCACGATACGTTTGGCCTGGGCCACCTGCGCCGTTGCAGGACGATCGCGCACTCCCTCGTGGACAGATTCAAGCACCTGTCGGTCCTGATCCTGTCGGGGTCGCCCATCATCGGCAGTTTCGACTTCCGGTCGCGGGTGGACTTTGTCCGGGTGCCGGGTGTCGTGAAACTGCGCAACGGCGAGTACACGCCGCTCAATCTGCACATCGATGTCGATCAGACCCTGCGCATGCGCGCGTCGATCATCCGCCACACCGCGGAGATGTTCGACCCCGACATCTTCATTGTCGACAAGGAGCCGCTCGGTCTTCGCGGGGAGGTGCTGGAGACCCTGGAAGTGCTCAAGAAGCGAGGCACCCGCCTGGTGCTGGGGTTGCGGGACGTGATGGACGAGCCCAAGCTTCTCGCGCCAGAGTGGCGGCGAAAGAAGGTGCTCCCGGCCTTGCGCGACCTGTACGACGAGATCTGGATCTACGGCCTGCCCCAGATCTGCGAGCCGCTCGAGGGGATCGCGCTGCCGGCCAGCGTGCGCAAGAAGATCACCTATACCGGTTACCTGGCGCGCGAAGTCTCCACTGGTGGCGCGCCACCGCGTATGCCGGAGATCACCAAGAAGCCGTATATCCTGGTCACCACCGGGGGAGGCGGCGATGGTGAAGGCCTCATCGACTGGGTGCTGCGGGCCTATGAGCATGATGCCTTGCTGCCCTATCCCGCATTGCTGGTTCTGGGGCCATTCATGCAGCCGGAGAAGCAGTCAGAGTTCATGAACCGCGCTGCCCGGCTCAAGCGGGTGGATGCGATCACCTTCCACAGCAACCTCGAGGCCCTGGTCGCCGGTGCCGCCGGCGTTGTGGCGATGGGCGGCTACAACACGTTCTGCGAAGTTCTTTCCCTGGACAAGCGGGCGCTGATCATTCCCCGAACCACGCCGCGCCTGGAGCAGTTCATCCGTGCCTCCAGCGCGGCCAGGCTGGGGCTGATCAGCATGCTCAGCGAGGACGGCGTCAACGACCCGTCCGTCATGGCTGCTGCGCTGCGTGCCCTGCCGCGCCAGAATCTGCCCTCGCAGGTGGTGGTGCCCGGCCTTCTGGAGGGCCTCCCGAATGTGGCCAAGCTGGTCGCACCCTGGCTCAAGTTGGAGGACGAGGTGACGACCAAGGTGGTGGCGCGTATTGGCTGATCCGATGGCGGCTACCCAGGCAGGGCGGGTCGCATTTGTCCTGAAAGGTTATCCGCGCCTCTCGGAGACCTTCATCGCCCAGGAAATCGCAGCACTCGAGCAACTCGGCCTGCAGATCCTGATCGTTTCGTTGCGCCATCCCACGGACCAGCGGACCCACCCCGTGCATGGGGAGATCCGCGCGCCCCTGCTGTACCTGCCCGAGTACCTGCGCGACGAGCCAATGCGCGTGTTGCGCGCGTGGTGGGATGTGCGCCGCCGCCCGGGTTACCGCAGTGCCGTGCGGGCGTGGCTGCTGGACCTTTGGCGTGACCGGACGGCCAGCCGGTGGCGGCGGTTCGGGCAGGCGCTGGTGCTGTCCCATGAAGTGCCGTCCGATGTCGTGCGTCTGCATGCGCATTTCCTGCATACGCCCTCATCGGTCGTGCGATATGCGGCCATGGTCTGCGGCCTGCCGTGGTCGGGTTCGGCACATGCCAAGGACATCTGGACATCTCCGGCCTGGGAGTTGCGCGAGAAGCTCGCGGACTGCGACTGGCTGGTGACCTGTACGAGGACCAACCGCGACTACCTGGCGACCCTGTCCCCGCCAGGACGCGTGGAGCTTGTCTACCACGGGCTGGATCTTCGGCGTTTTCCGATCTACACGCTGGCGCGGGTGCCGCGCGATGGCCGCGCTCCCGCTGATCCGGTCCGTATCCTGTCCGTCGGCAGGCTGGTCGAGAAAAAGGGCACGGACGACCTGCTCCGTGCGCTGGCGCTGCTGCCTGCCGGCGTGCACTGGAGCCTGGTCCATGTCGGTGGCGGCCCTTTGCGGGACACGCTGCAACAGCAGGCGCGGGCGCTCGGTCTGGCAGACCGCATCGCATGGCGCGGGGCCATGGCGCAGGACCAGTTGATCGAGGAGTACCGCCGCGCCGATGTATTCGTGCTGGCCAGCCGCATCGCTGGTGATGGCGATCGCGATGGCCTGCCAAACGTGCTGATGGAAGCACAGAGCCAGGGTCTGGCCTGTGTAGCGACCAACGTGTCCGCAATCCCCGAACTGATCGACGACGGCGTTACCGGTGTGCTGGTGGAGCCGCAGCTGCCATCCCTGCTGGCGGATGCCCTGGCATCCGTCATCACCGATCCGGCGCGTCGGCAGACGCTCGCGCAGGCCGGGCAGACACGCATGGCGCGTGATTTCGGCATGCAGTCCAACCTGGCGCGACTGGCTGTCAAGTTCGGCTTGCGGGTGCCCCCGGGATACGTCAGCTCAGGCCCATAGTCTCTTCCAGGCCTGCGAGACATAGCATGCGCTGCAGAAGCCCGCATTCGAGGTAACTGTCATCGCGCCTGGCTGCATCCAGCATCCGGGGCACATCCACCCGGTCGCGCAGCAAGCGGGAGCCCGCCACCAGCTCCAGCACCTGCGCGCGGTTGTTCTGCAGGAAGCGGTGGTAGACCCAGCGAAACCCCTGCTTGTCGCGCCGCCATTGCGTTGGCAAGGGCGTGAACCTGTCGAAGGCCCTGCGCAGTTCGTGCTTGTTCCAGGCCCCGACAAATTTCTGCCGGAAGCCGCTTCGGATGTGGGCT
>JBIKTP010000341.1:0-4088 GCA_044348035.1 Burkholderiaceae bacterium | reverse complement strand
CGCTGCTGTCTCCCGCGATGGCGATCGAACTTCCGCCCCCCCCGGCGGAACCCCAGCTCAACGTCGCCATGGGCCAGGCCCGCGCGGCCTTCGAGAAGGCCTCAAGGGCGGGCGTCATGGACATGCCCGGGGGCTCACCGGCCTGGCCCTGCACTGTCTCCGAGCTCCAGCTGCGCCGTTGGACAGGGCATCTGGCAGTGGCCGACGACGAGCAGGACGACAAGGCCCGAAAGGCGGCCGCCAAGGCCTACCGCGCCTCCGGCATGCGTGCCGCTGACATGAAGACCACGATACGCGATGTGCGTCATGCACCGATCGTGGCCAACTGCAAGGACAACAAGCTCGATGGGCCCCTGGAATTCATGATCGAGTACACCCGCGTTCTGGACACGCCCGAGATGCGCATGGAGTCCCGCACACGCACACGCATGCAGCTGACGGTGGCCAATGGCGAGACGCTGCCCGCAGCGCCCTACACCGCCCTGTCGATCCAGTTGTCCCAGAAGAACACCTTCACCGATGCCTCGGTCGAGGCCTTGATGCAGAAGAACCGGCAGCCGGCGGTCAGCCTCACCATGGCGGCACACATCATTCCCGTGAACGCCGAAATCGGGCATTCCGCCGTCATCACCGAGACGCGGGTGGGCAACGGCCCGCGCGAGTGGATGACTGTCGTCAGCCAGCCAAGCGGCCCGCACAGTGTGG
The DNA here is from genome assembly GCA_044348035.1 of Burkholderiaceae bacterium. Lineage (GTDB taxonomy): Bacteria > Pseudomonadota > Gammaproteobacteria > Burkholderiales > Burkholderiaceae_C > CAISIP01. Next base: position 3,383 of record JBIKTP010000341.1, on the reverse strand, counting down.
TCTCGACCTCCTACCGTGGCAGTGCCTTGTGGATGGTCACGCGCACGAAAAACAGCCAGCTCCACGGCGAAATGCGCACCTACCCGGCAGTGTTCAGCGGCGTGCAGGTGCCTGGTAGCACCCGCTGTTATGAAGACGGGGAAGAGATCAAGACCACGCAATGCGACATCGAATGACAGGCACCCGCAGGCGAGCCCTTGCACTGGGCGCACTGGCCTGGGCTGCGATCTGCTCCCCGGCATGGGCTATCGACCCCGCGATCTTCGGCGCCGGCGCCGTGTGTGCGGCGGGCAACTGCACGAGCGGCGAAGGCACCATCCGCACTCGGGATGGCACGGAAACCACCGGGTCCTGGTCGCAGGGCCGGCATCTGGAGGGCCAGGCCTACCGTGTCCGCTCACCGCTGCAGCCAGGGCGCACGACGGACATGGTCTACCGCAGCGACGGTTCACCGGTGCGCGGCACCCTGCTGCGTGGTGACCCGCTCAGCATGAAGGCCCCCATCGGCGAGTTCACCGGCAGCTTTGCGGCCGTCGCCAACCCCTTCGTTGCCAACGGTCGATCCTTCTCCTACAGCGTGGGCAAGTACACCGATCTCAAGACCGGGCTGGTCTTTGAAGGCGAGTTCAGCTACGCGCCCATGCGCGTCAACGGCCTGGTGTCGGGCACCATGATCTTCCAGGGCGTGCGCATCGACAACGAAACCGATGAAGTCGTTCGGGGCCTGTTCGTCAGCGAACAGGTGTTTGCCGACCACCCGATCCTGCTGCGCAAGGCGCGGCCGGATTACCTTGTGAAGCTGCAACGCGACTTCGAAGCCGAGCAGGTCGGCGCCGTGGCCGGTGCGCGTGCCGCCGAAGACCGACAGCGCTCGGGCGAAAGCATGGCATCCCTGCTCGGCGTGATGGGTGGTCTGATGGCGATCAGCGGCGGCGGCGGCGGCGGGAGCCGGCTGGGCACCCTGCAGAGCCAATCGCTGGCAGGGCTGACAGGCGCCCTGACCGGCAAACAATCCAGCGGCGACATCCTCAAGGGTGTACTTGCTCAGGTGGCGCAGCAGGCCGGTGCCGACCCGTCACTGGCCCGGGCTCTGGGCGGCTCAACCCAGCCGGGCGACCTGCTCGGAAGCCTCAGCGGCCTGGGCAGAACAGGCCAGACGATGACGCGCGCGCAGTACGCCGCGCAACTGCTGGCGGCGGCAGGCCCCAGGGACTCCGGCGGCCCGCCTCCAGCGCCATCCGCCGCCACTTTGGCACACATGGGCGCCGACGGGGCGGGCACCGTGACCCTGCACTACACCCCTGGCAAGGGATTGCTCGACCCGGTCACGGGGCGGTTCGTCCGCAGCCCCCAGGAGCTGTCGTGCGACAACCTGACCACGCGCGGCCAGCGGCTGCGCGACCTGCCATCCGAACTGCGCAGCTGCAGGGACTAGCGGCGCCCAATGGCACCAGGCGGGCTGTCGGAGGTCAGCACCTGCAGCAGCGACGGGTGCAATTGTTTCTTTTGAAGTCGCAGGCAGCACAGGCTCTCCCCAAGGGCCTGTGCTACCTTGCATGGCTTGCAAACAGGAAGTCCACCCGTGAGCCATCTGCTGATCCCCCTGGCGTCCCTTCTCAGCGGCGTCGGCCTGCTGGTCGTCGGCACGGGCCTGATGTTCTCCGCCATCGGCGCCCAGGCCGGGCTGGCCAACTTCTCGGGCCTGGTCACGGGGCTGATCATGTCCGCCTACTTCGCCGGCTTCGTATATGGCACCTATGCCTGCCCGGTGATCATCCGGCGCGTGGGACACATCCGTGCCTTCGCCACCATGGCCTCCATCGCCTCCTGCATGCCGCTGCTGCATGTGCTGTGGCTCGACCCCTGGTTCTGGGGCGTGCTGCGTTTCATCACCGGCGTGTGCCTGGTGGGCCTGTACATCGTGGTCGAGAGCTGGCTCAACGTGGTGGCCACCAGTGCGCAGCGTGGCAAGGTGTTCGCGGCCTACATGGCGGTCAGCGGCCTGGCCATGGCCCTGGGCCAGTGGCTGATCCTGGCGGGTGACCGTTTCGGTTTCGTGCCGTTCGCGCTGGTGTCCCTCCTGTTTTCGATCGCGCTGGTGCCGATCACGCTCACCCCCGTCAGCGAACCGGAGCCGGTCGAGGCACCCAAGCTGGGCCTGATCGCCCTGTTCGCCCTTTCCCCCATCGGGGTGATCGGCGCTGTCGCCTCGGGCCTGCTCAGTGGCGCCTTCTACAGCCTGGGCCATGTCTTCGGTCAGGGGGTGGGTTTCAGCGAGCGCGGCATTGCCAGCTTCATGGCGGCCACCATCCTGGGCGGCGCGGTGATGCAGTGGCCGGTCGGCCACCTGTCGGACCGCTTCGACCGGCGCTGGGTGCTGTTCTGGGTCTGTGTGGCCTGCGCATCCGTGGCCGGCACGGGGTTCTACCTGGCGCGCGAGTACGAGGATTCGCTGATCTTCCTGGGTGTGTTGTACGGCGGCCTGTCCTTCACCGTGTACGGCCTGAGCGTGGCGCATGTGAACGACCTGGTCGAACCCGATAAGGTGCTCGAAGTCACTGGCGGCCTGCTGCTGCTGCATGGACTGGGCGCCACCGCGGGGCCGACGATAGGCGGCGCGCTGATGGACCTGCTGGGCCCGGAGAGCCTCATGCTGTACTTTGCCGGTGTGCTGGTGCTGCTGGGCCTGTGCATCTGGCGCTATGCAGGCAGGACACTGGTCGCCGAGGCCGTCGGCCACAAGGCGGATTACGTGGTGATGAGCGGTGGCTCGCAGGCGGTACTGAAGATGGATCCGCGGCGGGGGGATACCCAGTGAGCCTGCCCGTGTCACGCCTGCCGGCCAGGGGCGGGGTCCTGCACGCCGGTGGCAATCCCGCCGGGCTGCCACACAATTATTTGGATTGACCCGCCCCGCCCGCAGCCGACCGGCCGCGGGTGGACCCTACACTTGCCCGAAGGCATGCTGGTGCGCCGCGCCACATGCTGTCCGCACTTGAAAGCACCTCGTCTTGGCTGCACACGAATACGACTTCATCGTGGTGGGGGCCGGCTCCGCCGGTTGTGTGCTGGCAGACCGCCTCAGCGCTGACGGCCGCTTCACCGTTCTGGTGCTCGAAGCCGGTGGCCATGACCGCCGCCTGTGGATCAACATGCCCATCGGGTATGGCAAGACCTTCTACGACGAGCGGGTCAACTGGAAGTTCGAAGCCCAGCCCGACGCGCAGATGAAAGACCGCCGCATCTACTTTCCCCGCGGCCGTGTGGTGGGGGGGTCGAGCTCGATCAACGCCATGGTGTACTGCCGCGGTCTGCCTGGGGACTTCGACGACTGGGCAGCGCGGGGCAACACCGGCTGGGGCTGGAGCGACGTGCAGGCGGTC
>JBIKTP010000340.1:0-4093 GCA_044348035.1 Burkholderiaceae bacterium | reverse complement strand
AAGAACTCCCCGGCGCTGGGCAGCATCGCGCCGCTCATGCGCTCGTTCTGCAGGCGCAGCATGATGATGACGTCCACGTCGCGGATGCCCTCGGCCATGTCGTGGCACACCCGCACGCCCATCTCGCGCAGGTCCCCGGGAACCAGCGTGCGTGGCCCGACCGCGCGGATCTCCGGCACGCCCAGCGTGGTCAGCGCGTGGATGTCGCTGCGTGCCACGCGCGAGTGCACGATGTCGCCGACGATGGCCACGCGAAGCTGGGTGAAGTCGCCCTTGAAGTGGCGGATCGTGTACATGTCCAGCAGGCCCTGCGTCGGGTGCGCGTGCCGCCCGTCACCGGCGTTGATCACATGCACATGCGGTGCCACATGCTGCGCGATCAGGTAGGGCGCGCCGGACTCGCTGTGCCGCACCACGAAGATGTCGGCCGCCATCGCGCTCAGGTTGGCGATGGTGTCGAGCAGCGACTCGCCCTTGGACGCCGAGGAGCGCGCGATGTCGAGGTTGATCACGTCCGCGCTCAGGCGCGTGGCGGCGATCTCGAAGGTGGTGCGCGTGCGGGTGGAGTTCTCGAAGAACAGGTTGAACACGCTGCGCCCGCGCAGCAGCGGCACCTTCTTGACCTCGCGGTCGTTCACGCTCACGAAGCTCGCCGCGGTGTCCAGCACCTGGGTCAGGATGCTGCGCGGCAGGCCCTCGATCGACAGCAGGTGGACCAGCTCGCCATGCTTGTTGAGTTGCGGGTTCTTCAACGCACGGCCTCCACCTGGAACGAATACCGGCCGGCAGCATCGCGCCGCAAGGCCAGCGACTGGCCGGGCGGCAATGCCACGCGCGCCGCGGCAAAGTCGGCCTGGATCGGCAGTTCGCGGCCGCCCCGGTCCACCAGAACAGCCAGTTTCACGCTCGCCGGGCGGCCATAGTCGAACAGTTCATTGATCACTGCACGGATGGTGCGCCCGGTGTAGAGCACGTCGTCGAGCACGATGATGTGGGCGCCCCTGACCTCGAAGGGCAGGCTGGTCGGCACGGTCGTCGCGAGCCCGCGCGTGCCGTAGTCGTCGCGGTGCATCGAGGAGGAAATCACGCCGTGCGGCCCGGCAAACTGCAGGTCGGCCTGGAGGCGCTCGGCCAGCCAGGCACCGCCCGACGTGATGCCGACGAGGCGCGTGGAGGGGCTGCAAAGGCTTGCCACGCCGCGCAGCAGCTCGCGGTACAGCGCTTCCGCGTCGAGGACCAGCTGGCCCGGGTCGAGTGTCACTCAAGGCTCCTCAGGAATTGCTCCAGGATGATGCAGGCTGCGCCGGCATCTGCATCGCGGGCGCCGTCCGACAGCGCCTCGGTGGTGCTGTAACGCTCGTCGACCTCATACACCGGCAGGCCGAAACGCCCGCGCAGCGCACGCGCGAACTTGCGTGCACGCAGGGTGTTCTCGTGGTCGGCGCCGTCGGGGTGAAAGGGCACGCCCACCACCAGCGCCTGCGGCTGCCATTCGGCCAGCCGCTTGCGGACATGGTCGAAACGGGCATCCCCCTGGGCCTGGATCGTGGGCTGGGGCTGGGCCGTGCGCAGCATGCGGTTGCCCACTGCCACCCCGGTGCGCCTGAGGCCGAAGTCCAGGGCCATGAAAGTCTGCAGATGGCCCGGCACCTCCACGGCGATCACCTCATGCATGTCCGGCCTGCGGCGACAGCATCCAGACCTGCAGGCCCAGCAGCCCGAGCGCGCGTTCGTAGCGCTGTTCCACCGGTGTGTCGAAGATGACGGCGCTGTCGGCGTCGACCGTCAGCCAGCTGTTGTCGCCCAGCTCGGATTCGAGCTGGCCCTCGCCCCAGGCAGAGTACCCGAGCGAGACCAGCACCTTGCGCGGGCCCGCACCCGTGGACAAGGCCTCGAGCACATCCTTGGAGGTGGTCATCTCGAGGCCGCCCGGGATGCACATGGTGGACGCATACACGGATTCGGCGGGTTTCTCGCTCTGCGCGAAGATCGGTTCGTGCAGCACGAATCCGCGGTCGACCTGCACCGGCCCGCCCTGGAACACGGGAACCTGGCGCAGGTCCATACGCCCCAGGGGCAGATCGACCTTGTCGAACAGCACCTGCAGGTTGATGTCGCTGGGCTTGTTGATCACCAGGCCAAGGGCGCCGCGCTCCGTGTGTTCACACACATAGACCACGCTGCGCGAAAAAGCCGCATCCTCCAACCCGGGCATCGCGATCAGAAAATGATTCGTGAGGTTCATGGGAGCAGAATCGCCAGGCATGTTTCAATTTTAGCGGTCAAGATGGACAAAGAATTCAGTTCCGGGCTGGTATGGTTCCGGCGCGACCTGCGCATCGAGGACAACACGGCCCTGTACCAGGCGCTGCGCGCCTGCCAGCGCGTGTACTGCGCCTTCGTGTTCGACCGCGACATCCTGGAGCCGCTGCCACGCGCGGACCGGCGGGTCGAGTTCATCCGGGAGTCGCTGGTCGACCTCGACAACCGGCTGCGGGAGGCTGCCGGTCGCCCGGGCGCCGGCCTGATCGTGCGGCATGGCAAGGCGGTGGACGAAGTGGCGCAACTGGCCCGCCAGCTGGGCGTGCAGGCGGTATTTGCCGCCCACGACTACGAGCCGCAGGCGATAGCCCGCGACCGGCTTGCGCTCGGCGCGCTTGCGGTTGCCGGGATCGCGTTTCACACCTGCAAGGACCAGGTCGTGCTGGAAGGTCGCGAGCTGCTCACCAAGACCGGCACACCGTACACCGTGTTCACGCCGTACAAGAATGCCTGGCTGGCGCGCATGTCCGGCGCCGGCATGCCCGAGCACGATTGCGCGCCCTTCGTGCAGGCCCTGGCCGAGCGGCCGCCGGCCCTGCGCTGCGCGGTACCGACCCTGGAGCAGATCGGATTTACCGCCACCAACCTGGCCGCGCTGCACATCCCGACCGGCGCCACCGGGGGCCAGGCCCTGTTTGCGGAGTTTTTCGACCGCATGGACGACTACCACGCAACCCGCGATTTCCCTGCCGTCAAGGGGCCCAGCTACCTGGGCGTGCACCTGCGTTTCGGCACGGTGTCGGTGCGCCGTCTGGCTGCAATTGCGATGCAGCGCGTGGTGCAGGGCAGCGCGGGTGCTGCAGTGTGGTTGTCCGAACTGGTCTGGCGCGAGTTCTACTTCCAGATCCTGGCGAACTTTCCGCATGTGGTGGGCGCAGCGTTCAAGCATGACTACGACGCGATTCGCTGGGAACACGGGAAACATGCACAGCAGCTGTTCGCGGCCTGGTGCGAAGGCCGCACCGGTTACCCGATCGTCGACGCCGCCATGGCACAGATCAACCAGACCGGCTACATGCACAACCGCCTGCGCATGGTGGCGGCCAGCTTCCTGGTCAAGGACCTGGGCATCGACTGGCGCTGGGGCGAGAAGTACTTTGCGCAGCAGCTCAACGACTTCGACCTGTCGGCGAACAATGGCGGCTGGCAGTGGGTGGCCTCCAGCGGCTGCGACGCACAACCCTACTTTCGCATCTTCAACCCGGTCAGCCAGAGCGAGAAGTTCGACCCCCAGGGAAAGTTCATCCGGCGCTACCTGCCACAGCTCGGCAGGCTGTCGGCTGCGGCCGTGCACGCCCCCTGGGAATGCGGCGCGCTCGAGCTGCAATCGGCAGGCGTCGCGCTGGGCCGGGACTACCCGGCACCCATCGTGGCCCACGACGAGGCGCGCGCGCGCACGCTGGCGCGCTACGCCGTCGTGCGCAAGACCTGACTAGGCCGAGTTGCCCTCTGCCACCGGCAAGGCGCAGTAGTGGCGGATCAGCCCGAGGAGCTCCTCCTCGGAGTAGGGCTTGCCCAGGTAGTGGTCCACCCCCAGCTCCCGCGCATGCTCGCGGTGTTTCTCGGCGATGCGCGAGGTGATCATGATGATGGGCAGGTCACGCAGGCGCTCGTCACTGCGGATGTTGCGCGCGAGGTCGAACCCGTCCATGCGCGGCATCTCGATGTCGGACAGCACCACCGTGGGCAGTTCCTCCTGCAGGCGCTCCAGGGCCTGCAGCCCGTCAGCCGCCAGCACCACGCGGTAGCCCTCACGCTTGAGCAGGCGCTG
>JBIKTP010000339.1:0-4095 GCA_044348035.1 Burkholderiaceae bacterium | reverse complement strand
CTGGGGGTTGTCGATCTGCACGCGCTGGGGCTGGCGCATCACGCGCGTGGCCAGCTGCTGGATGCGGGGCGCCAGGGTCGCGCTGAACATCATGGTCTGCTTGCGCTCTATCGTGAGCTGGTTGACTTCTGCGAGGTCGTCGGCGAAACCGAGGTCCAGCATGCGGTCGGCTTCATCGACCACCAGAAACTGCACCTGCTCGAGCTTGATCTGCATAGAGCGCTGCAGGTCGAGCAAGCGTCCCGGCGTGGCAACGACCAGGTCCGCGTTCTGCAGCCGCGCAATCTGCAACTGGTAAGGAATGCCACCGACCACATTGGCGATCCGCAGACCCCGGCAATGGCGCACCAGATCGATGGCGTCGTTGGCCACCTGTTGCGCGAGTTCCCGGGTGGGGCACAACACCAGGGCGCCGGGGGTGGCGGCCTTGAAATTGCGGCTGCTGGTGGGGTCCTTGCGGCGTGGGCGCTTCGGGGGAGCTTCACCGCGGGCTTCGGCTTCGGCGCAGGCGCGCTCGAATGCCTCGCGCTCCTGCGTCGCAGCGGCTTCACGCTGCATCAGGAGCGTGTGCAGCACGGGCAGCAGGAAGGCTGCCGTCTTGCCACTGCCGGTCTGGCTTGACACCATCAGGTCGGTAAACCGCACGCTGGCGCTCTGGGTATCCTGGCCCTGCATGGCCAACGGGATGGTCTTTTCCTGAACCACTGTCGGCTGGGTGAATCCCAAGTCGCGCACAGCCTGCAGCAATTCGGGCGCCAGGCCCATCCTCTCGAAGCCATTGGGCGTATGCGGCTCAGGCTCGCCCACAGCGGGCAGCGCGGCGTCGTCTGTCAGATGTTCCACAGGTTCTGAAAATTCCGCCTGGGCCGTGACGCCCCCATGGGCGGGCGTGTCGTTGGAAAGGGAAGAAACGGGCGACAGATCGCCCTGCAATTCAAATGCGTCGTTCATGATTTGGTTCTCACACGCGCTCGCAGCCAACTGCGCCAGCGTCGTTCATGGTCAAAAAAACATCAACCATCAAACGAAGCTCAATGCCAGCGTTACTGGCCGCAGCCGAAGGGCTGCACTCTAGAGGGAACCTGATCTGCAGGTGCGCGCAGGTGCCGGTGTGTGAGGGGAGATGCACAAGTGCGTTGCCAAAGGCCGCGCAGCCCGCGATTATGGCACGCCCTCGGGTTTTTACCTACACCATCTTCAAAAAATGTGTGCGGTAGTACACGAGTTCGTCGATGGACTCGTGCACATCCGCAAGTGCCGTGTGCTTCTGCTGCTTCTTGAAGGCACTGTGCAGATCCGGACGCCAACGCTTGGCCAACTCCTTGAGCGTACTCACGTCCAGATTTCGGTAGTGGAAATAGGCCTCCAGGCGGGGCATGTAGTTCACCAGAAAGCGGCGATCCTGGCTGATCGTGTTGCCACAGAGCGGCGAGGCATTGCGGGGAACATACCGCCCGACGAAGTCCAGCAGTTGCTGTTCTGCCTGCGCTTCTGTCAGCACCGAGCGCTTCACCTTGTCGATCAGGCCGCTCTTGGCGTGGGTGCCCCTGTTCCAGGCATCCATCTTGTCCAGCAGCGCATCACTCTGGTGGATCACCAGCACCGGGCCCTCGATTCGCGGTTCGAGGTCCGGCCCGGTCACGATGATGGCCAATTCGAGCAGCCGCTCACGGTCGGGCTGCAATCCGGACATCTCGCAATCGAGCCATACCAGGTTCTTGTCGGACTTCTGCAGCGATGGAGTGGGTTCAACCATGGCGGGATTGTCGCCCATGGCCGCGGGAATCCGCGCTTTGGGCATAAACTCGGAAGCGACCGGTGCGCTGCCCGAGCCTCCACGACCATGACAACTTCCTACTCGCCTGCCACCCTCCTGACCACTGCCTTCGTACTGGCGCTGCTGGGCGGTACGCTGCTTCGGTACTGGCTGGCGTCACGGCAGGTCCGCCATGTGGCGCGCCACCGCGATCAGGTCCCGCCGGAATTCCGGCAGTCCATCGGGCTGTCGGCGCACCAGAAGGCGGCGGACTACACCATCGCCAAGACCCGGCTGGGACTCATCGAGATGGGCATTGGCGCAGGCGTCGTGGTGGCATGGACGCTACTTGGGGGGCTGCATGCGCTCAATGCCACATTGCTGGCCCTCCTGGGGCCCGGCATGCTGCAGCAGATCGCACTGGTGGTGGCTTTCACCGTGATCGGCGCTGTGATCGAACTGCCCCTGTCGTGGTACCAGACCTTCGTCCTGGAGGAGCGGTTCGGCTTCAACAAGATGCAACCCCGACTGTGGCTGGCAGACCTGCTGAAGTCGGTGGTGATCGGTGCGGTGATCGGCATCCCGCTCCTGTGGCTCATCCTCTGGCTGATGGGGGCTGCAGGAACTCTGTGGTGGTTGTGGGCCTGGACAGTCTGGATGGCGTTCAATCTGCTGTTGTTGCTGGTCTATCCCACCTTCATTGCGCCACTGTTCAACCAGTTCAAGCCACTCGAGGACGAGTCGCTGCGGGCGCGCGTCACGGCCTTGATGCAGCGCTGCGGATTCGCCGCCAAGGGACTGTTCGTGATGGACGGCAGCAAGCGCAGCGCGCACGCCAACGCCTACTTCACGGGTTTTGGCGCCTCCAAGCGGGTCGTCTTCTACGACACCCTGCTGGCGCGACTCTCCGCCCCTGAAGTGGACGCCGTGCTGGCCCATGAACTGGGACACTTCCGCCACCGCCATGTGATCAAGCGTATTGCGTCGATGTTCGCGCTCAGCCTGCTTGCGTTCGCGCTGCTCGGCTGGTTGTCCGGGCAGGCGTGGTTCTATACCGCGCTGGGGGTCCTGCCGAACATGCAGGCGGGCGCTCCGAACGATGCGCTGGCATTGTTGCTGTTCATGCTGGTGACACCCTCCTTCGGCTTCTTCATCAGTCCGCTGTTGACGCAACTGTCCCGCAGACACGAATTCGAAGCCGATGCGTTCGCCGTGGCGCAAACCAGCAGCCAGGACCTGTCCGCGGCCTTGCTCAAGCTGTACGAGGACAACGCATCCACGCTGACGCCCGACCCCGTCTACGTCAGGTTCTATTACTCGCACCCGCCAGCCATCGAGCGGCTGACGCGCATGCACGCATGATGCACTCAGGCAGGACGACACAATGCACGGCATGAAACCAAAGGTCGACTGGTCCACCGTACCGCGGCGGGCCCTGAGCGCCACCGAAATCGTCTCGGGCCTCGCCAGGTTGGAAGGCTGGACCTTGCAGGGCGAAGGCCCATCGCTGGCGATCACCAAGAGTTTCGATTTCGAGAACTACTACCAGACCCTGGCCTTCGTGAATGCAGTGGCGTTCACGGCCCACCTCTCGGACCACCACCCGGAGCTCGAAGTCAGCTACAAGCGCTGTGTCGTCCGCTTCAACACCCATGGTGTGGGCGGGATCTCCAGCACGGACTTCGAATGCGCCAGCGCCGTCGATGCCCTGTTGCCGTGAAACGGCGCTTGCGGAGGCATGCTTGAGCGGGTCGCAGCGCCTGTTGCGAGGGATCATTGTCGAGAACCACGGTCGGCATTTCTGGGTCGAGACGGACGATGGTCAACGCGTCCTGTGCCATTCCCGGGGCAAGAAGAGCCAGGGAGTGGTTGGTGACCGTGTCCTGTGGCTGGCATCTGGCGACGAAGGCACCATCGAAACCATCGAGCCCCGGCGCAACCTGTTCTTCCGGCGCGATGAGTTGCGCACCAAGTCCTTCGCGTCCAATCTGGACCAGGTGCTGATCCTGATTGCGGCAGAGCCTGCCTTCTCCAGCAACCAGTTGTCCCGCGCGCTCATTGCCGCAGAGGCGGCACGGATCACGCCGGTGGTCATCCTCAACAAGAGAGACCTCGATGTGCCGTTTCAGCGGGCCTGGGAATGGCTGGCGCCGTACCGCAACATGGGCTACCGGGTGCTGCCGGTCAGCCTGCGCCTGCCTGACCCGGCACAGGATGCGGCGCTGAGCGAACTGCTGACCGGGCGAACAACACTGGTACTGGGCCCCTCGGGCGCGGGAAAGAGCACCTTGATCAACCAGTTTGCCCCGCATGCGCTGGCGCAGACAGGTGAGTTGTCC
>JBIKTP010000338.1:0-4103 GCA_044348035.1 Burkholderiaceae bacterium | reverse complement strand
CACCTTCGACCAGCCGCACTGCCTCTTGCTTGAATTCGAGCGTGTAGCGCGCCCTTTGTGCCGTCTTCGTCATTTCCGTTCTCCATGCTTTGATTTGACCACTCAGCAACGGATACGTTTTTCACGGGCAAGGTCACAATGCCGGCGGCTGGCCGCTCTGACTTTGGATGGACAGGCTCTTGAGCCACAGGTCGTGCCCATCGTACATCCGGTGTGGCCGCAAAAAGTGGACCAGGCGCGCGCCCCAGCCGTGTTGGCTTTCCTCTGTGCGCACAAGGCAGCCGCCCGCCTTCGGAATGATCAACCAGGCGTGATAAACATGGGCTCCCAAGCCCCGGCCATCCCAGGCAATGCGTTCGCAAGGCACAAACTCGTGTACCTGAGAACGGATGTCCACACCAAATGTCTTCCACTCGAATGTCACACCCAACGCGAGGTCGCGGCTCTGGCCGCTGACCCAGTCGACCCGGGAGTTGGCGTACCAGGTCGGCCACAAAGGGGCACGTACCAACCAAGCCCAAATATGCTCGGCGCTGGCGGGGATGAACATCTCGTTAACCACATGCACCGGAGCATTGACGGGGTGAAAGTGATCGGGCCAGTGGATAGCGGGTTCAGAGGCGGGTGATGTCATGGAGTAATTCGCTAAACAGGTGGCAAGCCTCAGACCGTGGGGGCATTGAGGTCTATCGACCATGACTGGAACTGCGACAAAGGCAGGGCTTTGGAAAACAGCCAGCCCTGGCCCAAATCACAACCGGCCTCGCGCAACATGGCGCAGGTCCTCTCATCCTCAATGCCCTCAGCCAGCACTTTGAGGCCCAAGTCATGGCCCAGTTCGATGGACGAAAACACAATAGCCTGCTCTCTGCTGCCGGCCGCCAGGTTGTCGATGAAGGACTTGTCGATTTTCATCTCCTGCGCGGGCAACTGCTTGAGGTATGTGAGCGAAGAAAAACCGGCACCGTAATCGTCGATCGAAAGCTGCACGCCCAAAGCTATGAAGCTGGCCATGCGGGCCAAGGCCTCTTCGGGAGATTTGAGGAGCACACTTTCGGTCAGCTCGATCACCACGAGGCTGGGCTCAAGACCACTGTTCGCCAAATGGCGTTGGACAGTTTGCAGCACCTCCGGCTCATGCAGTGCGTCGGCCGACAGATTGATGGAGACGCTCACCCCGGGCAAGCGGGTTTGCCAGGAGGTGCAATCAGCGAGTGCGCGAGCCACCGTCCAGACAGAAAAGCGACGCAGCAGCCCGGTGGACTCGATGATGGGGATGAACTTGTCGGGGGGAATCATGCCGTCGCGCGGGTCATTCCAGCGGGCTAGTGCCTCGCCGCCCACCACCCGGCCGGTGTTCAGGTCCACTTGCGGCTGGTAGTGCAGCATCAGCGTGTTTTGCAGCACCGCTTCGCGCAACTTCTCGTAGAGGTGGTTGCGGTTCACAAAGTGGCTACGCAAGGCCGAGTCAAAGAATTGGTACTCCAAGCGGTTGTCCACCGCAAACAGCAGCGCCTGGCCGGCATTTCGCATGAGCTCATCGGCCGAGGCATCCGCATCCAAGCGCTGCGCAGCCAGACCGAAAGCCATTTCTACATGCACGGCAAACTCCCCCAGATCCGCAGCGTCGCGCAGGAGGGCAATCGCTTGCAGGGGTCGAACTGCATCGGCATCCACTGAACGGCTGTGCAACACGATGCCCAGCGTATCCTGCCCCACGCGCCCCAGGGCGACTAGTCCTGCCAAGTGCGTCTTCAGCAAACTCGCCAACTGCCGCAGGGACTCATCCACCTTCACCGAACCCACGATGCTCGCCAGCTCCGGCACGCGGAAAAACCGCACATGCGCCAACAGCAGGTAGCCCTCATTGCCGGCGTGTACTTTCAGGCATTCGTCCAACTGGGCCGTCAGCCCCTGGCTGTTCAACAGGCCGGAGGGTACGTCATGCAATGCGTTGTGTTGCAGGGTCTCCCAATGCCGCTTCACTTCTCCCGTGTGAAAGGCCACCTGATCCCACAGATGTGCCTGAAAGCGACTGCGCAAAAGGTTGAAGCATGCGGCAGTGACGACGTTGAAGAAGTAGGCGATGCCGTAAAAGAAGCAGTGCGCATCCAGGTACTTCCAATAACTCCAGTGGTTGGAGCTGTAGTACATCAGCATCGGTACTACCACTGAAAATGAGATGCCCACCACCCAGCCGGTTTTTTGCCCCCGCAAAAAGAACACGAGGTAGGGGAACACGAAAGTCCAATAAGGCGAATCGCCGTTCTGCCCGCCAAACACCACGTTCGAGGCAAAGATCACAAAGCCTGCGAACACCAGCATGTTTTCCGACACCACCGGTGGTGCATTCCGGATGGTCAAAAAAATCGCCGGGACCAGAAGCAGCCCCACTTCCAGTAACTGCACGACGCCCAGGGTGAACAAGCGTGCATCGGACGATTGCTGCACATTGCCGATGCCGAAGGCCAGCAAAGTAAACGTGCCGATGATGGTGAAGATCAGGGTGTTGCTGCGCCGGTTCGCCGCCGGCATGATCTCTTGCTCACCCACACCCAGCAGCTGCCACAGGGTCGCACGCAGACTCTGCGGCGGCGGTGGCGGGCTCTGCCCTAGCGGCAATGGATGGGCATCGGGGTCCAATTTTGTCCCTGAGCGACGGGTCTTTCTGGTGTCCGGCGAGGCGCTTTCCGGTGTTCAAAACCGGCGCACTGTGCTAACTTACCCCGCCCGCGGCTTCGTGTCCACCATCACCGCGGTACTTCAGGGGAGATGCATGACACAAAACCGCTTTCTGGAAACGATTATTGTCGGTAGTGGGTTCGGGGGCGCGGTTGCGTGTTGCCGATTGGCCGCACGTTGGCCCGGCGAGGTGATGTTGCTGGAGCGCGGCAAGCGTTACCCCAAAGGCAGCTTCGCGCGCAGCCCGAACGACTTTGCCAACAACTTCTGGTCTGACGCCGAGCCCGGCAGCCCCCGCAAACTCAACGGCCTGTTCGATATCCGTAACTACCGCCGCATGGATTCGGTAGTCAGCGCAGGCCTGGGTGGTGGCTCGCTGATTTATGCCAATGTATTCATGCCGGCCCCCGCTTGGGTTTTTGAGACCCGCTGGCCGGCCCAGGTGAATGCAGCTGCCCTTGCGCCCTATTACCGCATCAGCCAAAGCGTGCTGGGTGCCCGCCCGGTGCCTCCGGCCGATGGGGACGCCCGGCGCACCGTCAAGCGCACCGCCTTGTATGCAGACTTTGCCAGGGCCGACGGCGCTACCAGCCGCCCGGCCGATATCTGTGTGTTCTTCGGCAAAGGCTATGCCGCACAACAGGGCCCTGCACTGCCCATCGGCGAGCAGGAGCGCAACCGGTACGGTGCCAGCCAGACCTCCTGCACCTACTGCGGTGAGTGCGATGTGGGCTGCAATGTTCACGCCAAAAACACCTTGGATCTGAATTACCTCTTCGCGGCAGAAAAACAACATGGCGCCCTGATAGAGACCAGCTGCGAGGCCACCCGCATCACCCCCTTGAACGAAGCCGGGGCCGAAGACACCACGGCTGACGGCCGCCACGGCTACCGGGTGGACTATCGGGACGACGCCGGCAACGCCCGTCATGCTTTTGCGCGTCGCGTGGTGGTTTCCGCCGGAACCCTGGGCAGCAATGAACTGCTGCTGCGTTGCCGCGATGAGTTTGGCACCCTGCCCCGACTGAGCCGGAAACTGGGCGAAGGCTTTTCCGGCAATGGCGACTTCCTGTCCTTTGTGACCGGAGGCGAGCGCGATGCCGATCCCAACTACGGCCCGGTGATCACCCAGTACATCGACTACGGACTGCAGCAGCCCGTAGACGGAAAGCCCGCCTTCCTGCTGGAAGACGCTGCCTACCCTTCGTTTGCCGCCTGGTATGTGGAGGGCATCCGCCCCGCCCTGAGCCTGAGATACATCGTTACCCGAATCTCCAGAACACTGCGCCTGGTTTGGAGGTTTGCCGTGCAGTCGCTGGGCTCCGGCAAGTGGGGCGGGTCGGTGGTTGCCTACTTCCATGCGCTGCTCCAGGGTGATGTGTCTTACCGCAGCAGCGTGCTGCTCTTTATGGGGCGCGATG